>PMLH01000198.1 GCA_003159055.1 Myxococcales bacterium | reverse complement strand
GGTCAACGCCAAGCCGGTCTTTCTCGTGTCGGGTTTGGGCGCCGGCCTTTTCCTGATCTGGGAGCTGCGCCGCGATTGGAGGGCGCTTCTGCTGGTGGCTTCGGTGTCCGTGGCAGCGTCGGTTCCGCTGGGTGCGATTTACCTCTACTACAACTACTTGCGCTGGGGCAGCATCCTTTCCACCGGGTACGGCATCGCCTTCGCTGGCACCGGCGTCTCGACGCCGGTCGGGGTGCTGCACGAATCGCCGTTGGTTGGGCTGTACGGAATGTTCCTTTCGCCGGGCAAGTCGATCTTCCTCTACAGCCCGCCCTTGCTGCTTGCGCTGTACGGGTTTCCGCGCTTCGTGAAGCGATTTCGCCATGTCGCGATTGCGATGCTGCTGACGGCGTTGCCGGGCCTTTATGTGCACGCGCAGATGATTTCCTGGGCCGGCGATTACGCCTGGGGCCCGCGCTACATGACCTTCGCGCTCGGCGTGCTGCTGGTGCCGGCCGGTTTTCTGCTGCAGGACTGGTTGGAAAACCTGCAGAAGTTGCGGCGCCTCGCCGCGCTTGCATCGGTGCTGGTGATCTTCACCGCTGGCGGCTTCGTCACCTACCTCGGTAACGCGATCTATTGGGACCACTACATTCGCATCCAGTCCGACGCCAGCCAATTCTGGCTTGGAGTTCCCAACAACAAGGGCGACGGCATCAGCGCACCCAACGCCCCTTGCCCGGTCTGTTTCGAAACCATCTACTCACTGCAGTGGCTGCCGCCTTTCCAACACATCGTCGGCAACTACTGGTTGCTCTCGCACTTGCCGAAGAACGACAGCTGGATTGAGGCGGAAAAAGACGCGCCCTGGCGGCGCTACACCAATCTGCAAATCAATATTCAGCAAAGCTACGCCCGCGCACGGGTCGACTGGTGGTTCGTCGAGTACCGCCCGACCTTCCCGACGCTGTCGTGGACGCTGGTCATTCTTCTGCCCACGCTCAGCTTGGTGATGCTGGCTCTTTTCCTGCTCGAAGTTTGGCGCGCAGGCCGCGCCCTGCCTCAGCCGCCCGCGGTCGAGGACTTGACCGTCTCGACGTAGCGAAGCCGCAGACCGAACAGCAGACTTTCGAGAATCTGCTGCTCTTCCGAGCTGAGATTGCCCTTGGTCTTCTCTTGCAGCACCGAGAGCAGGTCGATGGCATGCTTGGCCATCGGCAGGTTTCGCGCCGGCTTTTTGTCGTCGGGCGCCGCCGCCTCGCCCATGTAGGCTACCGCCGAGCTGCCGAGCGACAGCACCAGGGTCGCAAAGTCTGCGGGTGGCAACGCGCGCGCGGCTTCACGCTCGGCCCGACGTTGCGCGCTGGCGTTTGCGGCCTCGGCCTCGGTTGTGGCCTGCGCGGGCGGCTTGTCCACAGCCGGTGCGTCTTCCTTGCGCTCGCCGCTTGCATCGAAGGCACGGCGATCCGTTACCGTAAAGCTTCCGGGTTTTCGATCAGAGTCAGCCATGACCGGCTAGCGTACGCAGGCTCGGTCCCGGTTTCAACTCGGTAGTGCGTCGGGAGCTATTCCTGGGGAGTGGCGGGCGTAGCGGGAGGCGCTTCCGTCTCGGAAGGCATGACCTTCTCGGCGGCATCCCCCAGCGACTTCAGGAAGCGCTCGTACTCCTTGCGCGTGATGATGCCACGTTTGATGTTGCGCTCGACGGTGCGGAGGTCGAACAGGCGCGCGTCTTTGACTTCTTCGTCGCGACTCATGGTGTGAAGTGGTTAGCCAAGACTGACGGCCAAGTCAAGGGCTTGGCCAAATGGCCAACGGGATCCTGCGGTTGCTAGTAGACGGCATTAGGACATGACGTCGTGAATTGGATCGAAAGCGGTACAGACGCGGTGCGTACGCTGGCGCAAGCTTTCCCGAAAAGCACGATGGACGTGCCATTGTCGGCAAAGTCCCAGCCGTCCTGATGGGAGGGGTCCTGAGCAATGCGCACGCCGGAAATCGTGACTTCCGCATCGGAGCGCCAAATCACCGGATTTGCGAGCGCGAAGCTGCAGCTTCTCATTTGCGATGCGATGGCAGCCAGCGCGGCCCCCAATTCGTCCGAGTTGCTGGCCGAGTAGTAGGCCGGCTGGCCGGGTGCTGTGTTCGCCATCCCGCCGAGCTTGGCCAAGTCGCCGAAGAATTGTTGCGTCTGGCCTGGCTGGAGCGAATTGGCCGCTGTGGCCAGCCCAACCGCGGCGACCGCGACGGGAATGCCGAGCAAACTTGCGACATTCGTAACCGCATCCTTGGTGCGCGCGTCGTCCGAGGTGCTCGCGCCCGAGCAAAGGCCGTCGCTCGAACAGGTCGGGTCTCCGCCCACGACCAGCACGAGATACTTGGTGGTGGTGGACGTACGCGCGGAGAGGTAGTTGCCAGCCTGCACGATCGCCCGTGCCAGCGGACGGCCGTTGCCGGTGGCAGCGGTTTGCGCCAGGGTCGCGCTGAGGGACGCTGAAGACGCGACGCTCGGGGCGACCTCGACCTCTGGCGCGAGGTCGCTTGACGGCATCTGACAGCAATCGCTGTCGGCGCCGGGCTTCGGAAACAACATCAGGCCCCACGCAACGGTGCCCGACGCGGTCGCAGCCGCGATCGCGTCGGTGCTGGCCGCCCATCTACTGGACCCAGAAGCGACCGCCTCGGCCATTGCGACGGAGCGATCCTGGACCAGAAGGGCTTCGGGCGGCCTTGGCAAGAGCGTTGAACCGGTCGCAATGCAGTCCGCGACGGGCGGCGGGTCGACCGCCTGCTCACCGCCGTCGATGGATAGGAGGAACGTTCCCGCGTCTGCCTTGGGCGCGGCGGACGCGTCCACCTTGATGGCGATCGCGATCGCCGCGTCGCTGGCTTTCGGGATCGCGGCATCCGCGGTCGATTTGTAGTTGGAAGCGGATTCGGAGCTTCCGCCACAGGCGCCAAACCCAACCACGCCGAATAGCGCCAGAGTCAGGCGCAAACAAGCGTGGGTTGGGTATGCGGGCTTCATGGAAGGTGCTCTGCGCGAACCGGTCACTCCACGATGCCACGCCCATCCGGAGAAGTCATCCCAGCAGGGAAACCCTAGGTAATCGAGGTCACAGAATGGTTGTGATGGAAACCCTGGGAGGGTTTCCAAACCCGCGGCACCTCCCACCCGTCCCCTGCCACCTCGCCTCGCGAGGCCGCGCGCGACGCTACGCTGCCGGCTGAGCCGGCAGGCTCCGCACGCGCGAAGCCAGCCGCGTAGCCACGCCGGAATCGCGGATTTCCACTGTCGCTATCGCCAGGTTCACCATGTCGGGCGGGCCGCACAGCACGACGCTGCGCCGTGCGCGGGAGATCGCTGTGTACAGCAGTTCTCTCGTGAAAATCGGACAGGCAGAGTCCGGAAGCAGAAGCAAAACCTCATCGAATTCCGAGCCCTGCGCCTTGTGCACCGTCAGCGCGTACCCGTGATTGAGGGCGCTGCCCATCGGCTCGGGATCGACCGCCAGCCAGCCCGTACGGCAACGAAAGGCGACGGCCACGGTGGTTTGTCGGCCGGGCCTACGCAACAGAATCGCCATGCCCTGGTCGCCGTTCCAGAGCTCGCGTTGATAGTCGTTGCGCAACATCAGCACTGGCTCGCCAGGCAAGAAACCGCCGCCTCCACCGTGCAGCTCGTGCAAGAACGCGTTGGTCTGGTTGGAACCGGTGGCGCGCTCGCGCGTCACCGTCAGAATGCGGGAACGTCCAAGGCGCGCTGCCAGCGCATCCAAACGCGCAGCTTCATCGGGCTCGAAAGTTCCTTCGCGCAGGCTGTAGACGTGTCGGGCCAGCGCGGCGGCCTCGTGGCTCCCAAAATGGCGCTGGCGGTACTGGCGCAGGAGCTCGGCGCGGCTCTCGCGGGCGACCTGCTCGATGCCTTCGTAGCAGAGCTCGCGCGGATCGCGGCGAGGGCTACACAGCTCTGCCGCCCTGGCGGACTCGCCCGCGCGGACCGCGAGCGCGAAGGTGGCAAGCTGCTGACCCGCCGCTTGCGAGGTGTCGGTGCGGAATCCGCGTTGCAAACGCGTGGCGTACGCACCGAGATCGCGAAATACCGAGCCCGCCGACACCGACGGCAATTGATCCGAATCACCGAGGAGAATCAGCGCGGCGTCGTCGGGTAGAGCGGCGAGCAAGCGATCCATGAGCACGAGATCGACCATGGACGATTCGTCGACGATCACCGCGCGGAAAGGCAGCGGCTCATGGGTCGTGGGCAGGACGGAATGAAGATCGCCCCTCGCGCCGAGCAAGCGGTGCACGGTCTGCGCTTTCGGGCATTCACGCAAGAGCGCGCGGTCGGCAGGATCGGGATTGTCGAGGGCCGCCAGGCGACGGCGGATATCGTCCTCCATGCGGCTGGCAGCTTTGCCGGTTGGCGCGCAAAGGGCGATGCGATCGGCCGCGACTCCCAGCCGAACCAGGCAGCGCACGAGGGTGAGCGCGGTGGTGGTCTTTCCGGTCCCTGGTCCGCCGGAGATGATGCCGACCGGACGTGCGAGCGCCTGCGCGACCGCCGCCTTTTGCTCAGCGCTGGGAGCGGGCGTTGCGCCCTCCTCGACTGCCTGCAAAACCTGCGCGACCGCGAGCGGCGAAAAAGGCCCGAGCTTGACCAGTCGACCAGCCAGCGCCGCGACCACGCGGGCCTCGCAGGCGTGCGAGCGGCGGGTGTAGAGATGGTCATGGTCGACCACCAGGGGGGTGTTTCCCTGCGCCTGGCCGACCAACTCGGGCACGCGAGCCAAGAGCGCACGGTCCTTGTCGTCGAGCGCGAGTCGTGTGCTTCCCTGTGCTTCGGCCACCAGCAACCGCCCGCACAGCACCACGAAGGCGGCACGCTGGGTCGGCCCGAGGCCCTGTGCCATCTCGCCGGTCTGCCACGCGAGGTAGGCGCGGGTTTCGTCGAGGTCGCTGCCGCGCATGAGATCGAGAAGCTCCGGCGGATAGGCGGACGCTGGTCGTACGCGTGCCTGCGCGGTGCCGGTCGGGATCAGGAAACCTTGG
This sequence comes from Myxococcales bacterium, assembly GCA_003159055.1. Next base: position 11,021 of record PMLH01000198.1, on the reverse strand, counting down.
ACTGCCTTCATGTCGCCGCACCCCAGAAGTGTGGGTCCAGCATCTCTTGCTCCCAGGAAAGCACCTCGGCCCAGTCGGGGCGAAGGCAATGGATCCCCGCGCTGTCCGCATTTGCATCGAGCCCGCGCAGGAAACAGAAGAACATCCCGCCAAAGCGACGCTCGAAGTCCGATGCGCTTGCGATCCCGCACAGGCGTAGCGTTGCCACGGTGTAGATGCGGGCCTGAATCTGGTAGCTGTCTTTGCAGTGTGGGCCGAGGACGTCGTCGGTGTAGCCCGGCAAGATGTCACTCTTCCAATCGCAAACGTAGATCCGGCCGCCATGCTCGAACATGAAGTCGACGAAGCCCTTCACCACGCCACGCTCGATCCTCCACGGCGGCAAGCCGGGGGCGTGCGGCGGCTGCGACAACAGCGGGTGTGCGAGGGCAGGAATGGGGAAATGGAATTCCATCTCGCGCAGAGATGGCTTGGCCTTGGCCAGGCCTTCGATGACAACCTGGCCGAGGCGAACCTTGCCGGTGTAGGCCAAATGGACCAGGCGAGCAGACGGCTCGATCTCGCCAGGCGCACGGCCGTGGCGAAGGGCGAGCCTTTGCAGCAGCGGCGCTACGCCCGGGCTTGCGAACCAGTCTGACCACGCCGGCCCGCGCCCAAGCTCGGGCAGGGAGACCGCAGCCAGGATTTCGTGCAGGAAAATACCGGCCTTTGCGCCCCCCGGCAGCTCGTCTGCGCCCTGCGCTCGTCGCGGAGATCCCAAATCGGCCGCAAGATCGCCGTCACCGTGAGGTCTCGGCGCCGCACCGCCGTGTGCACGCTTGACTGCGGAGTAGGAGGTCACGAGAAAGCCGCTGCGCTGGTTTCTGATGGGCGCGAGATCGGCGGGTTCGGTCGGCGTGTCGAGCAGCTCGACCGGAATGGGTTTCGAAACGGTCGCCTCCGTTGCAGTGGTATCGATCGACAGCCTTGCCGAGCAGTCGATGGTTCGCACGGCAAACAGGGGACTCGGCTTGCCGAGGTCGGCCCCCAAGATTCGCTCGATATGCCGATTGGCTTGCCCGTAGGGACCGGATAATCGACCGAACGTTGCGGGGTAATGGGGCACGTACAGACGGTAGCGCGCACGGGTGAAGGCGACGTAGAGAAGCCGGCTGCGCTCGTCGGTCTTGTCGTCGTCGGAAGCGCGCTTGGTCGCGGGATCCGGCGTGCCGACGTACAGCACGCGCACGCCTTGTTGCTGGAATGCGCGACTGGGCTGGTGCCCTGCCTCGCCGGTTCCGCCGTACAGGAAGACCACGTCGGCTTCCAGCCCTTTCGCCGTGTGCACGGTGAGGATCTGGACCGCGTCCTTTTCCGTCTCCAGGCGCTGCACGTCGCTCTCGCGGCCGGGCAGCGCTTGGGTGCCGCGGATGTACGCGGAAAGCAGCTCGACCAGCTCGGGCAGCGTCGCGTGCCGGCGCGCCCATTCGGCCTGCAGGACCTCGAGCACGTGCATGGTGTTGGTCAGCGCGCGTTCGCCCGCGTTGGCAAAGATTTCGCGGCGGAGAATACCGCTGTCGTCGAGCAACGATGCAAACAGACTCGGAAGGTCGCCTTTCCGCGCCAGCGCGGCCCAGCCGTGCAGTCGAAGGGTGGGCTCACTCGAAGTCTTCGCGTCGATGCATGCGGCGGTCTCCGCTAGGTCCAAGTCGAAGAACCTGGTCAAGAAGGCACGTGCGCAAAGGCCGCGATCCTCGGGCCTGGCAATCGCACGCAAGACCCACAGAATCTCCTCAGCCTCGGGCGATTCGAACAGCTTGCCGCCCCTGTAGAAAGCGAAGGGAATACCGGCGCGGCCCAGGGCCTTGCCGATCGCCCTGCTCTCGGCATTGGTGAAGGTCAGGACAAAGATGTCGCGCGGGCGAATCGCCGGTCCATCGGGGCGGCCACGCAGGCGTAGGCCGCAGGAAGGGCCGACCAGTGCGCGCAACTCGGTGACGATGGTGGCCTGCAGCGCTGCCTGTGCTTCAGGCGTCCGCAGGGATTTTTGCTGGGTGGAGAGCAGCCCCAACACAACCACCGGCGCTGCCACCGCGGGAGTGGGAGCGTCGAGCACGCGTTCGGGCGAGCCGCAGCTCACCGGCCTGTCGTAGCGGATTCCGCTTTCGGGCCGGAAGAACCCGGCCTCTTGCGCAAACAGGAGGTTCTGCGCAGAAATGAGATCCGCGGTCGACCGAAAATTCCGATTGAGCTCGATGCGGCCGGCATTCGCCGCGCACAACGCCTGGCGCGCCTCCAGATAGGCCAGCACGTTCGCACCGCGGAAACCGTAGATGGCCTGCTTGGGATCGCCAATCACGGTCAGCGCGTGCCCGTCGGGACTTTCGACAAAGATCCGGCGAAAGATCGACCACTGGGTTTCGTCGGTGTCTTGGAACTCGTCGATGAGAGCGAAGCGGTAGCGTCGGCGCAGCGCCTGCAGCAAGGCTTCGCGGATCGGGCTGTCGTCGGCGAGCGCACGACTCACGAGGTCCAGCATGTCGGCGAAATCGAAGTTGCCGGTCCGCCGCTTGTTCGCCGCCGCTCGCTGGCGAATCAGCGGCAACCAGGTCTGCGCCATGACGGCTTCCAGCGGTATCGTGGCGGCGTGCAGCGCGGCGATCGCTCGCGTGAGGTTGGCCAGCGTGGCATCCGCTGCGGCCTTCGCTAGCCGTTCCTCGACAAAGGTGAGCACTTTCGCCAGATCCTCCCCATCCTTCTCGGCGCCAAGAAGACCGATGGGGTCGCTCTGGTTGGCCGCGATCGTTTGGGCAAGCCACGCGAGCCGTTCGACGCACGCACCGATGGTGTTCGCACGCAGCTTCTGCTGCTTGAGTCGGCTGGTCAATGCCACTTCATCCGCGGTTGCCAGCGGCAACGCGCGCACGGCTCTCGCCAGTCGCTCCTCGTCGAACGCAGGCCGAATCTCGCGGGCGTCCTTGCCCGCGCACTCGCACAGCAGCTTCTCGAGCTCTGCGATCGTGTTTCCACCATCGAGCCACACACGAAGAACCCGCGCCAGCGCTCCGGATCCGCCAGCGTGCGTGCGAAGGAGCTCGCGGAATGCGTTTCGGATGACAACTTCTTCGGCGACCAACCCTTCGTCGAACAACCGCCCCTGCACGAAGGAGTGTTCGCGCAGGATGCGCTGGCAGAAGCCGTGAATCGTAGAAATGCTAGCCCGGTCAAACGACAGCAGAGCCTGCCCAAGGCGCTCCTTCGCCGCCGCGTCGATGAGCCAACTCTCGTCGGGTCCGGCCGCCGCCGCCTGTTTCGCCTTGGGATGGTCGGCGTCGAGGTCGCAGAGCTCGCCGAGCAGTCTGCGCAGGCGAAGCACCAGCTCGGCGGTGGCCTTTTCGGTGAAGGTCACGACCAGGATCTGGTCGATGGGAACCGCGCGGGAAACGATCAAATCGACGAACAGGTGCTCGAGCAAGAACGTCTTGCCGGTACCGGCCGACGACTCCACGACATTGTGGCCGGGGCCAAGCTGCGCCAGCGCGGGCGGTCTTGGATAGCGTGGCGAGGCGCTCATGGTTGTGACGCCTTCGCCAGCTCGAAGAACAGCCCGAAGCGCACGTCGACCATGCGCCGTGCTTCCTCTTCCGACGGAGCGCCGTAGCGCGCGAGCACGTCGGGCACGGGCCCCCACAGCGAGCTGAAGCGCGCATGGTCGCGTTCACTGCCGCTCGACAGATTCTGGATTTCTTGGCGCACGTTGGTTCCGCGGGCGTGGCTCACCAGCACGGCTTCGTGGGGCAGAAGGTACGGGTGCAAGCCCGCGCTCGGGCTTTGCGGCGAATAGGCAACCAGCTCGTCGCACAGGCGAGTCAGGTACTCAATGGCTCGCTCCCGCGCAAGCGGGGCAAATTCCACCAGGTGCACACTGGCGTCACCCTTTGACCGATAGAAGAGCGCGCTGCGATGGCCGGGCCGGCTGCTTTCGGGCTCGGTCGCAGTCAAGACCACGTAGTCGAGGAACGCCCGCAGATCTTCTTTGCCGAGCGGCTGGCCAGCAATTTTGTCGCGCCAGGTGAACGCCAGGGTTGTGCCGGTGCAATTCGCGTCCAGCGCGCAAAGGCCGGTCTGGCCGGTGATGCGAATCTCGACGTTGGTCCTGTCGGGCCCGGCCAATCCCGGCAATGTCAGGCTCGGCGCCGGACGAAACACGACCGGGCCGCGCCCCGTGTCGCCCTTCTCCGGTAGGCCATCGGCGTGCAGGCTGAAACGAACCGGCGAAACCTGCATCGACGCTGGGCCGAGCACGCGCAGAAGCTCGATCTGCCAAAGCGAGAGGGTCTCCTGTTGCCGTCGGGCTTCCGCTTCCCGAAAGATCGCGGTCGGCGCCTGGCCCCCGAGCTCCGCAGCCAGTGCCTTGCGATGGTAGGCCGCGTTCACCGCCTCCGTTCCTGGCACCGCTTGTGCCTCGAGCAGCGCGGTCGCCATGCTCGCAGAAAGCAGAGTGGTGCGGTCCCGGTTTCCCATGTCGAAAGGCTCGTCCTCGACGTCGGCCAGGCCTTCATCGTCGTCGTCGCGCAAGCCGAGTCGGAAGCGCGCAGAGCCTTGCAACGGATCTTCGAGAAAACGGCGCAGGGTCGCGAGCGGAACCAGCAAGGGCCCGGAATTCTCCTCGCCGCTCGTCGTGGGCAAGGATGGTACGCCCAGCATGCGCGCGACGGCTGTGCGAATGGGCGTCGGCAGGGCTGCTATCGTTCCAGCGACCGGCGCCGAGGCGTAGGGATCGGGACGCAGGATTTCACCCAGCGCACGGGCGCGGTGCTCCGCCTCGGCGGCCGGCAGCACGGCCCGTCGGTCGGGCCGGTCGTCATAGCGACGCAACGGCGGGCGCTGGTCCTTCTGCGTGCAGAACAGGCGGTCGAGCCCGGCCGCATCCAGGATTCCCTGGCCAAGGACCGAACGCAGCTCGAGCAACACCGACGAGGCCGGCAATTCCTCGCCGGTGACCTCGTCGCGCGCGACGTACGAAAGCACCACGCGGTCGCGCGCCGAGAGCAGGGTTTCGAGGAACATGTAGAGATCCTGCTCCCGCCGGTCGACATCGCCCGCTCGGCGACCGCCCTGGCGAAGGTCGAGCTCGCCTCGCCCCGCTGGTCGCGGGAAAGCACCTTGCCCAAGGCCCAGCACGAAGACGGCACGGAACGGAATCGCCCGCATGGGCACGAACGACGACACCGTCACGCCGCTCGACAGGTAGCGGCCGCGGCTCCACGGCAGACCCGCCAATTCCCGTCGAGCCAGCTCGGCCGCCACGCGATAGGAAACCGGCTGCTCGCCAAGGCCGATGTCGGCCACATCCTCCAGGCGGCGCGTAAATTCGGCGACCACGGCCTGGCCTGCGCCATCGTCTTCGTCCAGAACCAAGTAGCCATCCACCATGCCACGGATGAAGGTCAGCCATTCGCCGAGCGGCCGCTCTGGCGGCTTGTCGCGCTTCCAGGCGAAACGCGCGTCGGCGAGCAGCGAGCGCGCCAGCAACCCGAAACCCAGCCGCGACTCATCGTCGTCGCCAATCCGCGGTCCGGGCAAATAGACGTCGGTGCCAAGCTGCAACGGATCTGCGGCGTCCGCATTCGCGCCATCGGCAAACGCACCCAGAACCAAGCGGCGCAGTCCCTGGTCCCAGCTGAAAAGGTCGCGCGTCGGATACTGCGCCTCGAAATCGCCGCGGTCCGCGCCGCGCACGATGCCGAGCTGGTCGCACAGCTCGTACCACATCGCCGGCGTGGCGTCGGGAAAACGCGCCATCAAACACGGGTGGGTGACGAGTGGCAGCATTTCCTTTCGTGACAGCGATGAGAAGGGCAGGTCGAGCAGATACTCGATCGCTTGCGCGACCCGGTGCCCGGCCGACGCCGGCAGATCCGCGACGTTGTGGGGCAGCTCGCAGCTCTCGCGAAACACCGCCGACACTTGCGTGAGGTAGAGATCCTTGCTGGCCTCGGGCACGATGACCACGACATCGCACAGCTGCAGCGACGGGTCCCTCCGTGCAAGTGCCCAGATCTCTGCGGCGACGACCTCCAATTCCCGCCGCAGCGACGGGCACGGGATCACCTGCAAGCTGTCGTCTGGCTCGCGTGCGGCGGCGGGTGGTGCAGCCTGCTCGCGATGGACGATTTGGTCTTGCAGCGTGCGAAGCACCGTCTGGCGCAAACCAGCCTCGGTCGGAAAGCGCGCATCCACGCTCGCGCCGGGCAGACCGGCAAGCAGGCGCAAATTCTCGCGCCCTGGCCGCGCCCACAGACGAAGCGCAAGCTGCGCCTCCTGGTCCAAACCGAATGGATCGTCGGAAGAAGAGGCGCGCGCCGCGAGCGGCTCGTCTCGGCTTTCTTGGCAGGGGCTGAGCGTGTAAATCAGCACCTCGGCTTCGCGCGCCAGCTCGGCCAGCATGCGGTGGTACGCGGTCGCCACGTACGACAGCCCGAAAACGTGCACCGACTGGCCGGCCAGCGGTACCGGTTTTCCTTGCATGGCGAGCGACCAGAGGGCCTCAAGCGGCTCGACCTGCAAGCCGCCGGTCGGGTTCGCCACCGCGCTTGCCTGTGCCAGACGGCCGGCGGGACCAAACACCGCCAGCCAAAGCGCGCGCTGCCACACCGCGGTTGCGCCATCCGAATCGGCTCGCTTTCCCTTCGCCCACGCCGACAGCAGGTCGGGCCGCGCTCCCGCGTATTCGTCGAAAAGCTGCCCAAGCTGCGTCGCGAGCTGCCAGCGTCGCCGGTCGAGCGCATCGCGGTCGCCTTCCGCCGCCGCCAGGTACCTGCGCACATCCGCCAGATCCGGCTGCGCGAGCAAGGCCTCGTCGTGCAGCAAAGCGAGTAGGTGCCCCTCCACGTGCGCGGCGTCGGCCGCGCGCAGCCCCGGATTCGCCTTTTCCGCGATGCTGGAAAGAAACCGCCGCAGAAAAGTCGTTTCTAGGTTGGCCGCGATGCCGCACCACTCGCAAACCCTGAGGCGCAGGAACGTCTCGACGTTGCGGTTCGGCACCACCACCCGAACCGGCTCCAGCGGCCCACGCTGTTTGCGCTCGTCCGCCAGATTGGCCGCGAAGGCATCGAGCAGCGCCTCGGTGCGATGGGACGTGCAGATGCGAATCACGGCCCGAAGAATACAGCGCCGGTCCGACAAGCGTTGGGCGGAATTCGTTGTTGTGGCCGGCAACAGTTCCGAGGTGCCAGGGCCTACCTTCTCAGCTCGAACCTGACCGGCACGGTCACGCACAAGCGCGAGGTGGCCGGAAAGGGTGCGGCGGTGGGCAGAACGCAGTCGACTGCGGCGTTATCAAGAACCTGCGCACCGCTTGAGGCTACGACCTGGATGTCACGAGGTTCGCCCTTCTCGCCGACGCAGAAGCGCAGCCGCGAGGTTCCCTCGAGGTTGGAGCGAACGGCGGCATAGGGGTAGCAGCTTGCGGTGGCGAGGCGCAATCGCCGCGCGATCTCCGCACCGGCGGTCGCGTCTGTCGCACGGGCCGCGACAGCGGTTGGTTTTGGCGCTGCGGCGGTCGGTGGCAGGACGGCCCTTGTTCTGGGCGGAATGGTTCCGGCTGCAACCACGGGCGGCGCTTCGGGCGAGGATTCCGGAGCAGGAGCGGCAAGCGTGGCCGGCGCAGCGGACGGGTCATCTGCCGCTCGTTGAGCCACGCGACGAAGCAGTGGCGCAGGTTGGCCCCCGGCCGAAAGCCAAACTTTGTTCCTCGGCCGAGGGGAGGGCGCCACGGCCCGAGCCACTGGCTTGTTCTTGGTTGGCGATGCCGTTTGCGGCGACCTCAGAATGTCCACCAAGACGGTGCCTGGCTCGGGGACGGTATGTGGAACCGGCCCCCCGAAGACATACGCGAGCACGGCACCCACATGGATCGCCAGCGATGTCGCCAGTGCGATTCCGGCCCCGCCTTTCCCCCGGGGTTGGGCGCGGCTGACTGTCCCCAGTGCCACAACAGGCGCTGCAGCCTGCGCTGCAGACAAGCTGACCTCTCGCGGGGACAGGGGCCGCCGCCGCGTGACCCGAAACGCCCGGTTGACCTTCCTGCGTACCACCCCCGTTGTTCGCATCAATGGTGCTCTAGAACGTCGCCCCGCGCCTACTGCCCGAACTTGACCCGCGCCCCTACGAACACCTCTCGAGTCGGTCCAGGCTGGTACGAGTTGCCGTCGGGGTCTGGCTCGGTGAAGGCGACATATTGCTTGCCGAGAATGTTGCGCCCAACGGCGAACAGCTCACCAGCGTAGCTCGCCACTTGCCACCGATACGCCGCGCGGACGTGCACCAGCACATAGCCGGATGTGGCTGCCTGGTTGCTCTGGTCCACGTACCACTGGCTGACCACATCCCCACCCGCGCCCAGGACCCAGTGCCTGGCCAAGAGGTATTGCGCATTGGCGCTGGCCTGGTGTTGAGGTGCGTTCGGCATGAACGTGCTCGAAAAATCGCCAAACAACGACTGGATGTGGGTGTACTTGAAGTTCGAGTAGGTATAGGCACCCTGGAAAGAGAGTTGGTCGGTCGGATTCCAGGCCAGCGCGGCCTCGACCCCGTAGCGGCGGCTGGAACCCGCGTTTTGGTAGAAGGTCTCCAGCGGCCGGCTGGTGATTCGGTAGCGCCCGAAATCATTGTCCGTCGAAAGATGGAACAGGGTCAGGTCATACGAAAGTTGTATCGGCAACACGCCCCGAAGGCCCACTTCTTGGCCCGTGGAGGTCGCCGGAGCCAGGTGCGTGTTGAAACCGCCCATGGCATCGGGATTGTTGGCCAGCTCTTCCGTCGCGGGCGGCAGGAAGCCCTGACTCCAGTTGGCATACACGCCGATACTCGGCATCGGGTTCCACGATGCCCCGGCGCGCGCCGTGGTCTTACTGAAGTTTGCGGAGCCCGACAGGTCCACCCCGCCTGCCTGCAGGTGATCGGTGAGCTGGTTGTGCACGCTATCGTGCCGAATCCCTAGAAACACACCGAAGGCCCGTCCGATCTCGACCCGGTCGAGCGCGAGGAATCCGAGACCGCTCTGCGAAATGTTTTGGTCCGACTGCAGATCCGGTCCCGCTACACCCGCCCCAAGGTTGGGATGGCGCTTGTCCGAGATCCACTGGAAGTCCGCATCGACAGCGGCCGAAAAGTGATTGCGCAGAAAACCTTGCCCGAGGTGCAAATTGTACTGTGCTGCGGCCCCCGGCGAGTAATAGTCCCGATCTTGCAGCGACGAGGGCACCGACTCTTTCCATCGGGTTCCGCGCTGATAGATACTGAGGTCGATATCCTGCCTTGCGCCCAATTGGTACTGTCCCACCAAACCCAAGGTCAAACGACGGGTTCGCTGGTATTCGTTGTACTTTCCGGCGTCGGGATTGGCCTGGCGCGGGTCTTGCTGCAATTGATCTAGGTTTAGTCCTTCGGCGTTCTCGTTGAAATAGGTCGTCCCTGCCACAATGGCCTTGAGCCGCAGCGCCGGCAGCGGGCTCCACTGCACCTTGCCGTACAGGTTGACCCCATTGAAACGCGTGTGGTCCCGGTAGCCGTCGCCATAGGTGCGCGACACCGAGGCCTGATAGTTCCATTTTCCAGCCGTGCCGCCTGCGGCTGCCTGTTCCTTCCAGAAATTGTTCTGGCCCGTGGTCACAAAGCTCTCGCCCGAGACCAATCCCCGGCCCCCGTCCTTGGTCGTGATGTTGATGACCCCCCCGGCCGAACCGCTGCCGTACAGGGCCGAAGCCGGCCCGCGAATGACTTCGATGCGCTGGACATTGGCCCAATCGATATCAAACAGATCAGGAGCAAAACCGCTCGGATCATTGAGCGGAATGCCATCGAGCAGCACTTTGATCCCGCGCACCCCGCGCTCGGTCAGCAAGCCCTGGCCGCGGATGGAGATATGTACGCGCTCGCCGTCAGCCTGGTTGTCCACCTTGACTCCGGGAACCAGGCGCAGAGCTTCCTCAGCGCCGATGCTGCGCGGAAGAGCTTCCAGCTCCTTCTCAGTCACAACTGAGGCGGCAGACGGGTTTTCGTTGACGGGGACTCCGATGCGGGTTGCACTGACCACGACTTCATCGAGGGCCAAATCCTTGTCGCTCACGACGGCGGGGCTGGGTGAGGGCTCGGCCGTCGAAGGTGCGGCTGCGCTCGAAGGCTCGGCTGTCACGGAAGGCTCGGCTGCGCTCGAAGGCTTGGCTGTCGAAGGCTCGGCTGCCGTCGAAGGTGCGGCTGCGCTGGAAGGCTCGGCTACCGTGGAAAGCTCGGCTGCTTTCGAAGGGTCGGCAGAAGGTGCCGCTGCCGATGGCGCCGCGGAAGATGGCTCGGGGCTGGCCGCCGGCTGAGCAAATGCGGATTCTGCGCAAAGGGACAACGCAATCACAAGGAGGGCTCTTGGGCTGGTGAACATCGAAAAGTCCTTTGGGATAGTTGGTCGTACGTTTACGCGCCATGGTACGTTGGGATCAAGCGAAAAGCGATGGGCCTGGCCCACCGTCGGGCTGGTCGAGAGTCTATCATTCGAGCCTGAAGTCTCGGAGGAGACCCACATGACACCCGATCGCGGCCCAGTAAAGAAACCCAGAAGGAGCCCTCAGCCAGGGATCCTTTTCGGTCTCTTCACGGCCGTCCTCATGGCCGGTTCGCAAGTGGCCTGTGGCGATGGGCGAATCACGGCCACGCCGACCTTCTGGCCCGCAGCGGGCACCTACTCCGGCACGCCCCAGGTGGCCATCCTTGGCACGCCCTCCGGCGCGAGGATTTACTACACGACGGATGGGAGTACGCCGACCGAATCCTCCCCCGAATACGCGGCGCCCATCACCGTTTCTGCAACCTTGACGATCAAGGCCCTGGCCACGTTCTTGGGCACCGATGCCAGCAGCGTGGCTGCGAGTGACTACGTCATCGTCCCAGGGACCGCGGGGGCGGCGGTCACTTCCCTCGTGACCACGGGCGATCGAGCCCACCAGATGGATGCCCATTCGGGCGTCAGCTTCATCTTGGGCACCGGA
>PMLH01000368.1 GCA_003159055.1 Myxococcales bacterium | reverse complement strand
CGCCGGTCAGGCTGGCCTGGATGACGAACAGATCCTTGCACGACATCAGGCGGACGTCGGCCGGAATCATGTCCCCGGCCGCCAGTTTGACAATGTCGCCCGGCACCAGCTCGGACAGTGCAATCTCGCGGGCAGCACCGTCGCGCACGACGGTTGCCGTCACCCGAATCATCGCCTTCAACTTGGCCGCCGCGGTGTCCGCGCGCGCTTCCTGCACGAAACGCAGGGCCACGCCTAGCACGACCATCATCAGCATGACGACGGCAGCACGCAGGTCGCCGGTGGCGGCCGACAGAATCGCGAGCAAAGAAAGAAGGATCACCAGCGGATTCAAGACCGCCATCAGCAGCAGATCGCGCCAGCTGTGTCCTTCCTCTTGCGCCACGGCATTGGCGCCATACTTCTCGACCCTCTGTTCCGCCTCGTCTTGCGCAAGCCCCGACGACGAGCTGCCGTAGGTCGAGTAGAGCTTGTCGCTATCGGACACCGCGGCTTCGATGAGGCGCGCAGTGATGCCAGCCGCGACAGCAGCCCGGCCCGGCTGCACCAAGCGTTTGGGAAGGATCGATGGAAGGGAGAACGGATTTCGCATAGGCCACTCGGCAAGACCCGCACGTCATCGCTGCGAGAGACAAGAACGGCATACCCCGACCCCGCGACGACGGATCTTGCACCTAGGTCAGTATATCGACGCAGATTCCTGCGCAACCCAAATTCGACCGTGACACACACCTGTTTCTGGTTTGCGATAGACTCGACAACGAACCCCATGCACGACCATGACCATCTGCACGTTGGATTCGGCCCGAGCGGCTCGGAGAAGAGCCGGGTCGCATTGGTCTCGGTCATCGCGGCGTTGCTTCTGACCGGCACCAAGATCGGCGTCGGTCTCTGGACCGGCAGCCTCGGTATTCTCGCGGAGGCGATGCACTCTGCCCTCGACCTGGCCGCCGCCGTGGTCACGCTTTGGGCGGTACGTGTCAGCGGGCGCCCTGCCGATGAAGAGCATGCCTACGGACACGGAAAGATCGAAAACATGTCCGCGCTCTTCGAGACCGTGCTTCTGTTCGGGACATGTGCGTGGATCATCAAGGAAGCCGTCGAGCGCCTGTTCTTGCGCGCCACCGTTCACGTCGACGCGAATATCTGGTCCTTCCTGGTCGTCCTTCTCTCCATCGCGATCGATTTCACCCGCTCCCGCGCTCTTTTGCGGGTGGCCAAGAAATATGACAGCCAGGCGCTGGAAGCGGACGCTCTGCACTTCTCGACCGACATCTGGTCGTCTTTGGTCGTCCTCCTCGGCCTCGGCGGCGTTGTTGCTTCCCATCACCTTGGCGTTCCAGCCCTCGCCAAAGCCGACGCGATCGCCGCCTTCGGGGTTGCCTTGGTTGTGGTGGTCGTGAGCCTCAAGCTGGGCAGGAAGGCGGTCAACGACCTGCTCGACACCGTGCCACCGGAAATGGCCGTGCGAATCGCCAGCGCTGCGATGGTTGCCGGGGTCCGTGAAGTGAGACAAGTCCGCGTCCGTCGCAGCGGCCCAGAGACATTCGTCGATCTGACCCTGGTCGTCGACCGATCCGAGTCGCTGGAGCGCAGCCACGAAATTGCCTGCGGTGCCGAAGCAGCCATCAAGCGTGACCTGCCCCGCACCGATGTCGTGGTCCACGTCGAGCCAGAGGAGGGTTCTGGAGAGGACATTCTCGCGATGGCCCGTCGGATCGCCGCCTCGCGCAACACGGCGGCGCACAACCTGCTGGTGTACGAAGAAGACGGACGCCTGGTCCTGGAGCTGCACCTGGAGATGAACAGCGAGTTGGCTCTTTCGCGAGCGCATCAAATCGCCAGCGAGGTCGATGAGGACCTGCGACGGGCCAGCCCTCGCCTGGCGCGCGTGGTCGTGCACATCGAGCCCGCCGGCCGAGCGGATGCCAGGACCCTGGCCAAAGCCGAGGATACCGCCCAGATTCGATCCGCCTTGCTACGCACACCCGAGTTCGCCGAACGGGGAATCGTTCCGGAGTCCATTGAAATCAGGCGTTGCGGGTCTGAATTTGCCCTTTCTTTTCGCTGCACCTTGCCGGCGACCACATCCATCAAAGAAGCGCACGATTTCACAGAAAAAGTCGAGCGAAGCCTGCGCAGCCAGATTCCAAGCCTGGGACGTGTGATGATCAGGACCGAACCGGCCAACTAGCACTGGCTGAAAAACATCCTGGCCAAGTCCGACATAAACACTTGCAACCCGGCACCGGTTTAGGGAAACTAGCGTGGCCTTGGCGCAGAATTCGAACTACAGGGCTCCTCGCAAGAACAAAGGAGTGTTCATGTTGCGTATTGGAAGGTTGACCATCGTCGGTGCTCTGTCTTTCTGTTGGCTGCTCGCCTGCGGCGACAAGATCAACCCGCAGGGCAACTACCCAACGCGTGCCGGCGGAACTGGTGGCGCCCCTTCCGTCGGAATCGACGGCGGCCCGAGCGTCGATTCGGGTCCGCCACCCAGCTTCACCTACGACATCATGCCGCTGCTCACGAAAGGCTGTCTGTGCCACGTTCAGGGGGGCCAGATGCCTTTGCTCGACACCTATCCGAATGTGAAGGCCAATGCCAACGCCAGCCTGCGATCCATGCAGAATGCGACCATGCCGCTAAACCTGCCGCCGCTGCCGGAGAGCGAGATCGACCTCTTCCAGAGCTGGATCAACGCCGACCCGCCCACACCCAACAACTAGCGGGCATTTCAGACCCATTCCTGGCAGATGTTTAGCGATCCAAAGCAAATCGGATTTTTGGGGTGACCATGACGAATATTGCCTTTCTCGCGCTCACGTTGACCCTTGCTGCCGAGCCAGCCGCGGCCGAAGAGCCTTCTCCCGACCAGCCCGCCAATGCGCAATCCCCGACCGAGAGTAGCCAACCCCCGCCAGCCCCAGCGCCGGCCGCGCCCGAGGCGGCAGCACCCGCACCGGTTGTACCGGCACCGGTGACCAAACCGTCGGAAGACGACATCGAAGTGCTAAGCGAAGTCGTCGATCTCCAGGACGGCGGAGCGGACCCCGCCGCAGGGTGGTATGGCAAAGGCTTTCCAGAACGAATTCGAATTCTGGCCCTGCCCACGGCGCGTGCTGTTCGCAAGGGCGGTTTCGACTTCGTGATCGACCACCGCGCGTCAACCCCCATCTACAATCGCGCCGGTGGCCAGCCGTGGTCGGACATGGGCAACAACTTGCTCGGCTTCGATGGGCCGATTCAGGTCGGCCTCGGGTTGCGTTACGGGATCATCGAGGGGCTTGACGCTGGAATCTATCGCGCAGGTGGGTCGGTGGTCGACACCTACGAGCTCGACGTGCGCTACCAGCCACTTCGCCAGGAAGACGTGGGCGTCGATCTCGCCGCGCGGGCCGGCGCGACTTGGTTTGCCCAGCGAAAGGCGGAGGACTCGAGCGGTTTCTTTGGACAACTGCTCGCCACCCGCCTCATCGCGAACCGACTGTTGCTGTCGGTCGGGGGCCTTTATCACTCGAACTCGACCAACGCCACGAAGTACAACGAGGACAAGAAGTACTCGTTTGGCGCGGCCGCAGGAGCTGAGGTTCGCCTGGCCGCGCCAGTGTCGCTCGACGCTGAGGTCGTGTCCTGTGTGGCGGGTTACTGCTCGAAGAACCCGGCGTTTTCTGGTGGCGTGAAGTACTTCACCAGCCGTCACACCTTTGCCCTGGTGTGCGGCAACACCCAATACATCACCGCCGACGGATACCTGACCAACACTGATACGCCGTGGAAGAACCTCGTCATCGGCTTCAACATCACCAGGGAGTACTAGCTATGTCCAACTGCGGTTGTTCTCGACGAGCAAGCATGACTCACGACGTTCCCGCCGAGCCTTCTCGACGCGGTTTTTTCGGCAAGCTTTCCGGCATCGCGCTGGCCTTGGTCGCATGGCCGAAGCTCGCGTTTGCGGGCAAAAAATGGGTTGCGGTGCCGCTGGCCAAGGCGCCCAAGCTGCAGAAGGTCGGCGGCTCAATGGTCACCAAGATCCGTGGCAAGGAGCTGCTGCTGGTTCGCGACGCGGAGAACAGCGCCCACGCCTTCGAGGCTAAGTGCCCGCACGAGTTTTGCGATCTCAACTACGCGCCCGACAGCCAAAAAGTGGAATGTCCCTGCCACGCGGGGCTTTTCGACCTGACCGGCAAAGTGCTGGAGGGGCCCCCACCCCGGCCGCTGGAGACCTACCAGGCGATCGTCGACGGAGAGCGAATTCTCCTCAACGTGCCTGGATAGAGCGTCTCTACCGCCCGAACAGAGCTTCCGGCGCCCGCGAATCGGCAAGGTTCGCGAATGTCGCGGTGGGTTCGCATTGCTTGAGCTCGGCGACGTCGTGCATGCCGGTCGCCACGGCAATGGATTCGGCGCCGATCGCCTTGGCCGCAGCGACGTCCTTGGGCGTGTCGCCGATGACGACGATGCGACAGTCCTCGATCGGCGTCGCCAGCTTTTCCGCGCCTCGGCGCGCGCCCGCCATCAGCAGTGTCGGCCGATCGATCGAATCATCGCCGAACCCGCCGAAGCTGAAGCGGTGGTAGATGCCAACGGAGCCCAACTTGATCTCGGCACCTTTGCGAATGTTGCCGGTTCCCAGTCCCAGCGCCACGTTTGCGCGTGCGTCCGCCGTGTCCATCGCGCGCTCCATGCCGTCGTGAATGCGAATTCGGGTGCGAGCCACTTCCTCGGAGAGCACGGTCAGGTAGAACACCAGCGTGGCATCCATTTCGGCTTCCAATGCAGCCTCATTGGCAAAGGTCAGCCCCAGCGCCAGAAGCGCGCCGCGTACGATGGCCTTGTCGGTCATGCCGCCGAACGAAAACGACAAGACCTCTTTCGAGCCATGGCGCAACTCGAAGGCGCGCTCAATGGCGCGCCGGCCGGCGCCACAGGTGGTCACCAAGGTTCCGTCGACATCAAACAGCAGGACGGTTGGTTTCACGGGCAGGTAAGCTGCCCTCGGCCGCAAGAGAATGCAAGGGCTTACAATCGGACGACCAGGCCAATCGCGAGCAAGGCAACCATGGCCAGCACCGCGCCGAGCGCAATCGATACGACGATCTTGCGCGCTATGCTTGGCGGTGCCGCGGCCCGTGGCCACTCCTCTGCGACCGCGCCGGATCGCGGACGCCTTGCAAGCCCAGCCGGACGCACCGAGGTTCGCGTGGTCTGCCTCTGCCAGGACGGTGGCGGTTCGGTGGGCAGACGGTCGGTGGGTGGCAGGAACTCGCCCACCGAAGCCTGTACAGCCTCGCGCAGCGAGAACCCCAAGTCGCTCGATCGGCGGAACGATTTGACCGGTCCGCAGAAGTCGGCAAATTGCCGCTGTACTTCCGCAGATGCAAATGGGAACAAGGCCCGCGCCAATTCCACCACCGACGAGAACCGATCTTTGGGGCGAACGTGCATTGCGCGCTCGACGATCGCTTCTAACGCAGACGGCAGATCCTTGCGCCGCTCGCGCGGAGAGGCGTGGCGTCCTTCGATGATGTTGCGGAGCAGGCTGTAGATGGGCTGACCGCGCTGGGGCGTCTGCTGGGTGAGGCATTCGTACATCACGACACCGAGCGAGTACTGGTCGCTCGCCTCGCTCACATGGCGAGTTCCCGACGCCTGCTCGGGCGAAAGGTACTGCGACGTCCCCACGATGTCGCCGGTTTGCGTGAGCTCGCTCTGCGAGATGCCGCCCACTTTGGAAATGCCAAAATCGAGAACGCGGGCAGTCTCGTTTCCCTTCCAATCGCGGCACAAGAAGATGTTGCTGGGCTTGAGATCGCGGTGAACGATTCCGGCCTGGTGCGCGGCGAACACGCCGGCGCAAACCGCAAGCATGATGTCGGCCAGCCGGTCGATGGCGAGCGCCCCGCGCGCGATGGCTGTGGCCAAGGTTTCACCCTGGAGGTATTCCATCGCCATGTAGGGGTATTCGCATTCGACGTCGAAATCGAAAATCGCGACCACGTTGGGATGGTCCAGGCGTCCGGCCGCTTGCGCCTCGATGGCGAATCGCTTCGCGGCCTTGCGTTTGCTCTTGAGGTCGACCGACAGAATCTTCAGCGCAACCCTGCGGCCCAGGCGCGCGTCCATGGCTTCATAGACCGTGCCCATCCCACCTTCGCCGATCAGCCGAATCAGCTCGTAGCGACCGACCTTGGTGCCCGGCCGCAGAATGTCGCGATTGCTGCGCGTTCCGCCGGTCGTTTCGGCGAGCGACCGCTCCGTTTCGCCATGCGCCACGCCAGACCGATACGCCGACGTCACTGGACGCCCTCGCTTCTCCGGCTTGGTTACCTCCGTGAAAGCCGCCACTACCTACCCCTGCCCCACCTGTGCATCGTCGACCATGATGCCCTCCACAAAACGAGCCGCGACTTTATCTGCGTCGCCGGCAGCGCGCAAGTGCAAGAAACGAAAGACGCATGGGGACGAGGACCGCCGTCTTCAACTCACCGCGCGTGGGAGGAAACCTTCCATCTCAACGGCGAAGCGATCACCCAGCTTGGCTCGAACCAAGGCGATGGTCTCCACCTCGCTTCCCAGCTCCAGCACCTCGGCGGCAAGAGCTTCTGCTTCGACGAGGGACGATCCGCGCACCACGCCCTTGACCAAGGGAATGCGATCGGGATCCATCGAGAGCTCGCGATAGCCGAGTCCGATGAGCACCCAGGTCAAGAACGGATCACCCGCCATGTCGCCGCAGATCGAGATGGGAATGCCGGACGTGCGGGCAACCTCGGCGAGGGACTTCAAGGTACGCAGGATGGCCGGATGCAGCGGCTGGTACAGATGCGCGACTTCATCATTTTCGCGATCGGCAGCGAAGGTGTACTGGATGAGATCGTTGGTTCCCACACTGAGGAAGTCGCAGCCGCGAGCCAGATGGTCAGCGGTCAGGGCCGCGCTGGGCATTTCGATCATGATTCCGAGGGCGGTCGCCGGGTCGTGTGCGATACGATCGTTGTCGAGCTCGCTGCGAACCTCGTCGCATGCGGCTCTCAGCCGCTTGAGCTCGGTAACGCCGGAGACCAGTGGAAACATGAGGCGCATGGGGCCTGCACAAGACGCTCGATAGAGCGCCCGGAGCTGACGTCGCAGCACTTCGGGCCGCTGCAACAAGAAGCGCACGGATCGGATGCCGAGTGCGGGGTTGGCTCCGGCTGCAATTTTCACCGTCAGCGGCAGCTTGTCACCGCCAATGTCGAGGGCTCGAAATGTGACTGGCAAGCCGCCTGCGGCGTGCAACGCCAAGATCGCATCGTCGTATTGTTCTTGCTCGCTCGGAAGGTCGGGACGGTCGAGATACAGAAACTCCGTCCGAAGAAGCCCGATGGATTCCGCGCCGGCCGCGAGCGCAGCGGAGATGCCGGCCACGGATTCGACGTTGGCACCGAGGTGAATACGCGTGCCGTCGGTGGTGACCGAGATTTGATCGCGCGTCGCTTGCTGCTGCTTTTCCCGTTCACGCACAGCTTCCATGCGCAACCGGTACAGCCTCAGCACGTCCTCGTCGGGGTCGAGGATCACGGCGCCGCGCATTCCGTCGACGATCAAGGTCATTCCGGGCCGAACCTTGCTTGACACCCCCGCAACACCCACCACATAGGGCAGGCCGAAGGCCCTGGCCATGATGGCCGCATGCGAAGTCGGACCGCCGCTCTCGCTCACCATGGCCACGATCCCCGCTCGGTTGAGGTGGTAGGGATCGAGCGCGGAGATGTCCGTGCCCACCGCAACCCCGCCCCGAGGCGCACCGACATCGGGGCGAAGCTCGGGCAGCCCCAGAAGAATGCGCAGAAGGCGCTCGCCAACCACCTCGAAGTCGCCACCCCGTTCACGAAAGTATGGGTCATCAAGGTGCGAAAAGATTGTACGAATGTGTTCGAGAGCTCGGGCCACCGCCCACTCGGCACCCAGGCAGTCCTCGCTCACCAGTCGGCCGGCCTCGCCCGCAAGCTCCGGGCTGTGCAACATGAGCCTGTGAGCCTCGATGAGATCGTGTCCCTCACCCCGATGCGCGTCCTTCATCCGCTGCTTGACCCGAAGGAGTTGCCCATCGGCCGAGGCGACCGCATTGTCGAGCCGGGCGCGCTCGGCCTCGCGATCGCTGCGCAAGATCCTGCGCTCGGCGATCACCGCGCGTATCTCCATGATATGGGCCGGACCGATGGCTATCCCACGCGACGCCGCCACGCCGTCCAGGCTGATCATTGCTGGCAATCATACCCGCCGCCTCCACCTTCTCAAGCCCAAGGTGTTGACCTCTGCGCTACGGCCAGTACTCGTCGGCGCCGCAGTCCGCTGCCGTGCCGTACGGTCGAGCCTGCCCGTCGATGTCGTCGGGCGGGAATAGAACCGTTGGATCAGTGATGAAGTCCTTGCACGGAGACGTCGTCGACTTCGATGTCGTGGCAGTCAGGTGATAGGACTTCACAGTGCTGAACAGCGGCGAGCTGTTGTCCGTCGAGAAACCGGTCCCGGCGGTGCCGGATGGAGACCGGTTGGGCGACTTCGTGGTCGCCGCCAGGGTGCAATTGACCACCTCCCCACCCGCATCACCTGACAGTAGGCAACCGTCCAAGGCTTGGGTCTTGCTTGTGCAAGCAACGCCGAATTGCTGGTTGTCCGCAACGGTGTTGAACCAGAAACGATGGGGAAGAGTCGTGGCGGTGCTGGATCCGAGATAGGCACCGCCAAACACGGCCGCTCCGACACTCCCAGATTGGTTCTGGACGAACACGCTGTTGGCGATGTCGAAGCCAGCACCATCGTTGACGAGAAGGCCACCCGCATTGCCCGTCAGAGTGCACCTGTCGAGCCCCAGGATGGCCCCGGAATCGACCACAATGCCTGGATTGACGGCGCTTGTGCCGCTCCCTTGAACGGTGATGCCGCGTATGTAGACGGCACCGCTGACAATGTGAATTCCGATATTGGCGGCCCCCACGGATACCGTGGGATTGTTGCGGCCAACAACATAGACCGGCTGCGAGGCAGCGCCGAGCGAAGCGTTCCACTCTCCCAGGGCTGCGGTTCCAGACATGACAATCACGCGTTTGGACGATGAGACTGCGTTGATTGCCAACTGCGGCTGGCAGAAGGGCGAAACCGCCGTGCCCCCGCCCCCGCTGCATCCGCTT
This sequence comes from Myxococcales bacterium, assembly GCA_003159055.1. The sequence continues at coordinate 1,464 of PMLH01000368.1, read as the reverse complement.
GAGTTCTGTACGTAGATGGTCTCGTCCTCGCTGGCGCACCGGCCATCCTGCGGGAAGGTACCCGTCTGAACGAACATGCAGATTCCCGGGCCCACGCCCTTGTTCGCGCACTGGAGGTCACTGGTGCAGGCGCCGCAGGTGAAGGCGGTAGCGGTATCACAGATTGGCTTCGTCCCCTTGCAGTCCGTGTCCCCCGCGCATCCGACGCACTGACCCGCCTTGCTGCTCGCGCTGCTGCTCGGCACGCACACCGGCTTGCTGCTGGTGCAGGCTCCTGCTGTCGCTGTGCCACCGTCGCTGCCGCCACTGCTTGGGCTGGCAGTCGCGCCGGGGACGTCGCAGCCGACGCACTTGTGTTGCACGCAGAAGCCCTTGCCTGCGGTCGGGCAGTCGCTGTTTTGCACGCACTCGACGCAACTGCCGGTGCTGGCGTTGCACACTGGCGTCGTGCCAGAGCACCCTGCCCCGCCGTCAACGGCCACAACCCCAGCGCAAGAAACGCAGGCGTTCTGGGCCGAACAGAACGGCACGCCGGCGTCGTTGTTGCAGTTCGTGCTGGTCTTGCACGCCACGCACTTGGCCTTCACGCAGAAGGCACCGCCGGATACGCCGACGCAATCGTTGTCGACCGAACAACTTCCGACCGCGTCCGGAATGCGCGTGTCGAGCGGTGGCACATCGATCGGCTGGGAAGCATCGATCGGGGCCGCGCCGTCCGCCCCCGATTGGTCGATGATCGAGGTGTCGCCAATCGGAACATCCACGGCGGTCTCGACGCCGAGGTCCACGGTCTCGCGCAAGATGTCGCCGCCGCCCGCCTCGCTGACAAGCGGGACATCGGAAACCGTCGGCTGCGCGCCCGCGTCCCCGGGCCGGCAGATGCCCTGTTCCAGGTCGCAGCTGTAGCCCCACTGGCAGGCGTGGGTCGTGTCGCAATAGCCATAATCGCGGCGGGTCGCGTCGCAAGCTGCGGCAGCGAGAACGGCAACGGCGATGACGAGTTTACGCATGGACTTCATCTCCTAGAACCTTCCTTGCAGGCCAACCGACTTCGGACCGACCGCGACTGAAACACTGGTGCCGTCGTCGCGGCCCCAAATGACCATCGCCGAACCGGCGACCAGCGAAACTGCCCCAAGCCCGAGAAAGCTCCAGCCCCACTTGCCGGTGTCACGCACGATGATCGGGCGACTGAGCATCGGGTCGCCCGGATGACTATTCTCGACGGCCTTGCCATCGGCGGCGATGTAGTACGCGCCAAAGCCGATACCCGCGAGACCGACAACACCCAAGCCGACACCCATTAGCGGCGTCCGTTGTGTCCACCACGGCGCCCCCGCGCCAGCGCCGGGCTTCTCTTCGGTATCGGCGACCACCGGCCGCAGCTGCCGGTCTCGCGAGGCTGCCTTCGCCCGTGCATCCTCACGCGCAACCCGCTTCCAAAGCTTGGTCACCCTCTCTTGC
>PMLH01000428.1 GCA_003159055.1 Myxococcales bacterium | reverse complement strand
ACCAGGTCGGTGACGAGCAGGGCGATTCTCGATTGGTGCCATTTCCACACCTCGAGCGCATCGATGCCGGAGCCGGCCTGCAATACACGGTAGCCATGGCTGCGCAGGACCGTGACGGCGAACTCGCGCACGGCGGGTTCGTCTTCTACGAGCAACAAAGTCTCCGCACCGCCGGTGGTCGCCGGTTTTGCCGGGCGGCCCGCCGGGAGGGTGGTCGCGGGCGTCGCGGCGGGCAGCAGGACTCGAAAACACGTACCGGCGCCCACCGTGCTCTCGACTTCGATCCATCCCTGGTGCTGTTGCACGATGCCAAACGCCATCGCCAGCCCCAGGCCCGTGCCGTGGCCAATCGCCTTGGTGGTGAAGAACGGGTCGAAAACACGACGAAGATTCTCGGGCGCGATCCCGCATCCATTGTCGATGACGCGAATACTGACCAGATCCTCTTTGGTCTCGACGAAGACCTCAATCCGACCGTCGTTCTTGTCGGCCGGGAAACTTTGCGCGCTGTTGATGAGCAAATTGAGCAGGACCTGCCTGAGCTGGTCGTCGTTGCCTCGGGCCATGCAGTCGTGGCTGGAATAGACCGTGACGCTCGCACGGCCCCCGGTCTCGCGTTCCACCAGGGAGACCACCCCCCGGACCAAGGCATCCACATCCACCGGCCCCAGGTCCTGGCGGCCAGGATGCGAGAAGATGCGGAGCTGGCGAACCAGCCGCGCGATTCGGTCCAGGCCGCGCCTGCATTCGGTGACCAGCTTCGACAGGTCATCGAGGGATCGCACCCGCTCGTCGGGCTTTCCGGCGCGCGCCGAGCCCACCCATGATTCGATAAGCTCGAAGCTCGGCAGAATGAAGCCGAGTGGATTGTTGATCTCGTGAGCTACCCCCGCCGTGAGCAGCCCGATGCTCGCCATCTTCTCCATTTGCACGAGTTGTTCCTGGGTTTCCCCCAGGCGAGCGAGGGTCGATTGCAGCTCGGTGCGATCGGCCAGCAGCTGGGCATTCGCCTGTTCGAGCGCACCCGTCCGCTCGCGCACCCGCTCTTCCAGCTCGGTATTGAGCCGTTCTAGTTCCTTGAGAAGATGTGTGTTTTCCCCTACCAAACGCGTGTGTTCGATGGCGCGGACGATGGCCATTCGCAAGGGTTCAATCGCCTCGTCCTTGCCGATGTAGTCGAAGGCGCCGCGGTGTATGGCCCGCAGCACGTCGCGGGTGCGAGAAGCCGAGGACAACACGATCACCGGCGTATCGACCGAGCGCATGCGCAGCGTGGTCAACATCTCCAGTCCCGACATTTCGGGTAGGTTGAGATCGGCGACGATGACGTCGAAGTGGCTCTCGCCGAGCGCCGCGAGTGCCGCCTTCACGCTCGCAAACGTCTCGACCTGAAAGCCCCAATCCGAGATAAGGCCACCTACGAAATCGCGGACTAGGGCGCTGTCATCCACCAGCATAACGCGACCCATCGTCGTCGATCTGCTCTCGCCTTCGCCGCCGGAAATCACGGCGTCTGACGTCCTTCCCTCAACCATCTGGACCCAACAACGGCGGTTTGGAAGTTCTACTTGAAGGCCTGAAGTTTCCCGATTTTCCTGCCGATGGAGACCCATGAAGCGAAATGGCCAACCTGCTAAGTAACGTGCGGCTGTTCGAGACGTTCTCCGAGAGGGAATGCGCGGACCTTGTTCATTTCATGCATGAGAAGCGGTTCGAAGTGGGCGAAACCGTCTGCACGCGCGGGCAGCACGGCAACACCATGCTGGTGGTCGTGCAAGGCGCGCTTTGCGCGGTGGTCCCCGGAAAGCAGAACGTTCACGCCGAGGTTGCGCGACTAGACCAGGGGGCGGTTTTGGGCGAGATGTTCTGCATCGATCCGGCCCCACGTCCCGTGACGGTGGTCGCGAAAGAAAGTACCACCGTGCTCGAGATCAGCCGCGACGACCTCACCAGGATGCGGCAGGAAGCACCCCGGGTTGCTGCAGCGCTGGTCGGCGCCGTCTTCCACGAAGTGCTTCGGCGCCTGCGCAGCGTCGACGATCGCGTCGATCGCGAGCTGCGGGCAGAGCGGAAGGGCGCGGATTCTGACGAGCGCCCTAGCGACGGCGACCACTCCTCGACCGGGCCGTGGGAGGCCTGCTTCGCGCGACTGCGGGGTTCCGCGTGAGCGACTCCGAAGCAGAGTCAACGCTCACCAGTCTGAGTTGCTCGGAGCTTGAAGAGCTGCTCCGGGCGGGCCAGATACGGATGCTGCCTGCCTCCTCCCTGCTTTGCGACGAAGGGCAACTTGCGAGCCACTGTTACGTCGTCGCGCAAGGAACTGTCGAGGTCGCCAAAACCATCGACGGAAGACATCACACGCTCTCCAGACACGGTGCGGGAAGCATTCTGGCGCTCATGGCGACACTCGACGGTGGCCCCTGCAGGGTCAGCATTCGAGCCGCCGAAGAGCTCAAGGTGGTTGCAATCGGGCGCGATGACCTTCTCAAGCTCTTCGGCGTCGAGCAAGGTGCCTGTGCAACGCTTACAGACAGACTGGCCGTCACGGCGATTCGGCGGCTGCGCCGGGCAACGGATGAGCTTGCGAAAGCCATCCATCGTTCGCTTGTCGCCTCTGAGCGGCCCGGACGCCTGGCAGCCCCCGACCTGGCCATCATCCACGCAGGCAACCACGCGTGGAAAGCCGAAGGCTAGCTTCTGCCGCGAAAGCAGCACGGTACGACTTTCCCATTGACTCTATGCGTTATTAGCGAAGGAATCTAGGAATTCGTTCGCCCTCGTGCTAGCAAACTCCACGTAGGACAAGTCTATGCAGGAGTAGTCGCCCGATGGACCAATTGACCCAGCTTGCTATCAATACGATTCGTTTGCTCTCCGTCGATGCCGTACAGAAGGCAAACGCCGGCCACCCCGGTCTTCCGATGGGCGCGGCCCCGATGACCTACGCCCTTTGGCAAAGGCATCTGCGGCACAACCCCAAGAATCCGAAGTGGCCAGACCGGGACCGATTCGTCCTTTCCGCGGGACACGGCTCGATGCTGCTGTACTCGATGTTGCATCTGACCGGGTATGACTTGGCGCTCGACGAGTTGAAAGCCTTCCGGCAATGGGGTTCGCGCGCGCCTGGCCATCCGGAATCGTTCTGCACCCCGGGCGTCGAAGCCACCACCGGGCCTCTCGGACAGGGCGCAACCAATGCGGTCGGAATGGCCATGGCCGAGCGATTCTTGGCCGGCCGATACAATCGTCCTGGCCACACCATCGTCGACCACCGAACGTATGCGCTGGTCGGCGACGGCGACNNGATGGAAGGCATCACCCACGAGGCAGCCTCCCTCGCAGGCCACCTCAAGCTCGGCAAGCTGGTCTGGCTTTACGACGACAACAAGATTTCCCTCGATGGCCCGACCTCGCTGCATTTCAGCGAAGACGTGGCCAAACGTTTCGACGCCTACGGCTGGCACGTGCAGAAGGTCGAACAGGGAGACACCGATGTGGATGCCATCGACGCCGCGCTGACTTCCGCGAAGGCCGATGCCCGTCCGTCCCTCATCATGGTGCGAACGACCATCGGGTACGGCTCTCCCAACAAGGCGGGCAGCTGCGAGGCCCATGGCGCTCCACTGGGTCTGGACGAGCTCAAGGCGACCAAGGTGGCCCTGGGTTGGGATCCGGAAAAGCAGTTCTACATTCCCGAACAGGCCCAGGCGCATCTGCTGTCCGCCGTCGAGCGCGGCGCGCGTGCCGAAGCAGAGTGGCAGAAGAACTTCGAGGCTTGGGCCGTGCCCAACCCCGAGCTGGCCACCGAGTGGCGGCTCGCCTTGCGTGGCGAATTGCCAGCTGATTGGGATTCAGCATTCCCGACCTTCACCGTCAAAGACGAGCCCGCCACCCGCGTTTCCGGCGGCAAGATTCTGGCTGCTATCGCCAGCAAGGTGCCATGGCTCCTGGGCGGCGATGCCGACCTGTCTTGCTCGACCATGACGGCCCTCCCTGGACAGGGGGACTTCTCGGGCAGCACCGGCCTTGGCCGCAATATCCACTACGGCGTTCGCGAGCACGCCATGGGCGCCATCGCGAACGGCATGGCCTACCACGGCGGCGTGAGGTCCTTCACTGCGACGTTCTTCGTGTTCTCCGACTATGAACGGCCGGCGATCCGCATGGCAGCCCTGAGCAAGCTGCCGGTGATTTTCGTGTTCACGCACGATTCCATCGGCGTCGGCGAAGACGGCCCCACCCACCAGCCGATCGAGCAATTGGCCGCCCTGCGCGCAATTCCCAACCTCTGGGTCCTGCGGCCGGCAGACGCGACGGAAGCCGCCCAGGCGTACCGTCTGGCCATGCGCCGCAACGACGGGCCCGTGGCCATCATCCTATCCCGACAAAAGGCGCCGACCCTTGACCGCAGCAAGCTCGCTCCTGCAACGGGCGTCTCGCGTGGCGCCTACGTCCTCAACGAAGCGGCTGGCGGCCCCCCGCAGGTTGTGCTGATCGCGACCGGAAGCGAAGTCGTGACAGCCCTGTCCGCGCAAGAGAAACTGCAGGCCCAGGGCGTGCGCGCGCGTGTGGTTTCCATGCCGAGCTGGGAGCTGTTCCTGGACCAGACGCCCGAATATCGGGATTCGGTTCTCCCACCCGACGTTTCGGCTCGCGTTTCGATCGAGGCTGGCTGCACCCTCGGCTGGCATCGTTGGGTCGGCGATCGCGGCATCGCCCTCGGGCTCGACCGCTTCGGCGCATCCGGGCCGGGCTCGGTGCTGATCAAACAGTTCGGGCTGACTGTCGACAACATGATCAGAGCCGCCACCAATTTGCTCAAGGCATAGGCATGCGTCGCCTGTTGGTGGTTGGCCTGCTCGCGCTCATCGCCGCCTCGGCGCGCCGAAGCTACGCGGCGGAACTGCCACCTCCCACGGTTTTCGACGGGGCCTATCAGGGGCTTCTGGTCGGAGGCACCGCGGGGGTCGCCACTGGCTATCTGTTCGCCAGACACGGTGGCTGGCCCGGGTCGTCGGACTGGAAGCCGTTGGTCTACGGCGCAGGCATCGGAGCGCTGAGCGGCGCCGTGATCGGGCTAACCCTCGGCATTGTCGACCTGTCGCAAGGCAAGCCCGGTCGCAACGGCTACGTTATGCGGGATGGGCTCTACGGCGCTGGCCTTGGGGCTGTGCTCGGCGGCATCGCCGGCGGACTTGCGGCGATGTCGACGAAACAGGGCGAGCACCTGCTACTCGGTAGCGCCATTGGTGTGCTTTCCGGTACTTGCCTCGGCATGACGGTCGGCTTCATCGAGGGCTACCGACGCTATGCGGTTGCCGTCTCCGCCGTCGAGCAAGCCGGAGGAAGCTACACCTTCATTCCGGCAGTCGCGGCCCGATTCTAGAGCCCGGGCAGCACGGGCTCTAGCCCACGGATCTGCGGCCGTATTCGACGAACTTGTCGCCGGCTTGGTCGTGCGCGTAGGTCACGACGGTGATCGATTTCGCGTCGATTTCGAAGATGTGGTAGCGGGAGCGACGGTCGGACGGGCCGTCGTAGGAAGCGGAGCCGGCTCCAATCACCGGGACACGGGTACCGTCGGGACCGGAAAGGTAGTTGAAGAAGTCGCGGTGGTCGTGCCCGTGCAGGACCAAATCGGCACCGGTGCGGGCGAGCAGCGCCTGCACGGCCGTGCGATCGCGAAGGTTCCGGTCTTCGCCGGGGCGGTTTACCAGCGGCGGGTGGTGAATGAGGACCACGCGACGACGGCTCCTCACGTCCGGTGACATGAGCAGCGATTCCAATCGCTGCATTTGCTCGCCACCCACGCGTCCCCATGCGCCGATGCCGCTGGTCGGCACGGCGGTGCTGGTACAAATCAGGGCGACCTCGCCGCGAATCCGCACGAATGGGTAGCTCTCGCTCCCGCCCCGCAGGTCGGCAGTCTGATACTGCGCGAACATTCTCTCGAAGGTTCCGTCGTGAAACACCTCGGGCACGTAGGCGTCGTGGTTGCCAGGGATCACGGTCACGCGGTCCGGGCCAAGCTGCAAGGCCTCGATCCACCGCAAAGCCGCCTCCCATTCCGACACCAAAGCGATGTTGCACAAGTCACCAGTCAAAGCCAGGTGGTCGAAGCTGCGCTGGCGCAGGTCTTCTCCCATCGCCTGCAAGAGCGGCATGCGGTGCTTGTGCCGGCGCCGAATCAGCAGGTTGGCACCGCCGAGCAGGCGCTTGCCCAAGAAGTCTCGCAGTCTGACGTTGCGCAGGCTCTGAAAATGCGGGTCGCTGACCTGGGCGAGACGGAACATCAGGTTGCCTCGACTTGAATCTCGGCCAACAGTCCGAAGTGATCGGAGGCAAACACGCCGTCGGCCTCAGACTTGTCGAAGACGATGCGACAGTCGTGTACGGTTCCCCGGCCATCGCCGCGCATGGGACTGACGAAGATGTAGTCGATACGACGATCCGGCTCCAAGAATGCGAGCTTCGCGGTGTAGGGGTTGGACCGCGCCCAAGTCCAGCCGGCCTCGCCGGGGTGGAGGCGTTCCCATGCATCTTGAAAATAGGCGCGCCGACCGCCCAAGGTCACCTGCCCGCGCAGCCAGCGAATCTCGTCGGATTCGGGCCGCGCATTGAAGTCGCCCATCAGAATCTGCGACCGGTCTGTGGTCCGGGCGGTCAAGCTGTCTTCGATAGCCTGCACCTGATCCTCGCGCTGCTTTCCGTGCGTCAGGCGATAGTTGAGGTGACTCGTGTGAACCCAAACGCTGCCCTGCCCGCACTCAACCCGGGCCGAGAGCAGAATCCGCCGCTCGGTCGGCTGAGCGTGCGGCAGCTCGAACGCAGCGTGCTCGAGGATCGGCGCGCGCGAAAGAATCGCCAAGCCCTCCTGTCCGCCGACAATCGGCGTGGCGGGCGCGAACACGTAGTGCAGCCCGACGGCCTTCGCCAGCGACTCGGCCTGATTGGGCAGTTGCGAAGGAACGTCACGAACCTCTTGCAAAGCCACCACGTCCGGCGAAAGCACACGCAGCCCCTCGGTGACCACCGCCATTCGCCGATCGAGTGGAGGCTCCGTACCCCACAAATTGAGGGTGAGACAGCGCAGTCGCTTCACGGAGGCACTAGCCCGGTTCCCCGCGATAGGTGCAGCACGAATCGGCGGTCTCCCAGACTGTGACTGCCGCCAAGTGAGGGACGCCCCTGCCCAGGACCTGCCAGACGTAGCCGCACAGATTCTCGCAGGTCGGGTTCTCGAGCCCCCTGATCTCATTCAGGTTGTGATGGTCGAATTGCCGAAACAGCTCGGCCCACGCATCGTCGATAACAGCAAAATCGACCACCCAGCCGGTCTCTGGATTGACTGGGCCGCGCAGCGCGATCTCAACGCGATAGCTGTGGCCATGCATGCGTGAGCACTTGTGCCCCGCCGGCACGCGCGGCAACTGATGGGCAGCTTCAAAGGAATAGATCTTCTTCAGTTCGACGATCAAAGCGCACCGAGCTTAGCAGTCTGTGGCGCAAGTCTCCACGTCGCAATTCGGCGAATTCGTCGTGGTGAGGGAGACCCTGGGAGGATTCCCAACCTTCTGCCTAGCCCGCACAGGCGTCGACTTCGTGCAGCTAGCGCCCGTCGTAGCGTCGCAAGGCTGGCACCTGCACGAGCTCGCCTTCGGGCAACACGAGGGCGGTCAACGCTCTGCCGTAGACGCAGCCGGTGTCGATTCCGGTTGCGAAAGCAGTTTGTTGCAGTCCCCGGACAGCATCGTGGCCAAAGACCAGCGACTCCGGTCCACGCCATTTTGCCGCCCACGGGAAATGCACCAGCAATCGACGGGTGGGTCCGACGGAATCGTCGATGCTGCGCAGGCTGAGCAAATGATCGCGTATCTGCTGCTCAAGTGGAATTCCAGGAACGGCGCCGGCGTGAACCACCACCAAGTCCGGCCCGCCGGACTTGGCTTGGCCGAGTCGGAGAAAAAGTGGCAGGGCCTCGAGATACTTCCAATCCTCGGGCAGGAGCCCGCCAAGGTAGCTGTGCCGGCCTTGAGTCCTGTCGACCTTGCCTGCCTCACGCCGGTGGGCAAGAGCGAACGCATCGTGATTGCCAAGCACCGCCTGCACGCCATTCTCGCGAGCAAACTGAACCACGGCCTGCGAATCCGGGCCCTTGGCCACCAAATCGCCGGCCAACACGACGCGGTCCCCGCTGCTGTACCCGCACTTGCGCAACAGCATTTGCAGCTCCTCAAAACAACCGTGGACGTCTCCGACGACGATAGTCCGTTGCATCGAACCCGAGCATCATAGCAGCCTGTCCAAAAAGTCGTTGCGAAGGGAACCCTGGGCGGTTTTCGCTCTGCGGTGTGGCAGGTGCCGCGGGCACGGAAACTCCCCCAGAATCTCCATATCAACGCTCTGACATCGACATCTCGCGATAGATGGCTCAGATTCTAGGGGTGAGCAATGTCGTCGATACCAGGTCGCGCCGATTGCGCGTTCTGGCCGAACCGTCGTCGTCCACGCCTGACAACGACGACCGGCCGCACCATCCGCCCTGGATTCGCGCCCGATTGCCCTCTGGCAAGACGTACTTCGACCTCCGCCACCGCGTCCACGCGCTCGGCTTGCACACGGTGTGCGAGAGCGCATCGTGTCCCAACCTGGGCGAGTGCTGGAACGCGAAGTCCCTGACCATCATGATTCTGGGCGGACTGTGCACGCGGTCGTGCAAGTTCTGCGACGTTCCCACCGGGAAGCCGCTGCCGCCCGATCCCGACGAACCTACGCGCGTCGCCACGATCTTGGCCGAGCTCGGCCTCGCCCACGCGGTCATTACCTGCGTGACCCGAGACGACCTGCCCGACGGCGGCGCCGCCCACTGGGCTGCGACGATTCGCTCCGTCAAGCAGAGCTGCCCCGACATGGTTCTGGAGGCGCTGACCAGCGATTTCAAAGGCGACACCAACGCAGTCGACGTGGTCCTGCAGGCAGGGCCCGACGTCTTTGCCCACAACCTCGAAACTGTGCCCCGCTTGGCGCGCGAGGTGCGAGTGCAGGCCAACGCCGAACGTTCTCTGCGGGTCCTGGCGCACGCCAAGCAGTGCGGCGCTCTAACCAAGAGCGGCCTCATGCTCGGGCTTGGCGAGACCACGGACGAAGTCCGCGCTGTCATGCGCGAGCTGCGCGCGGCCGGCGTCGACATTTTGACCCTGGGCCAGTACTTGCGTCCGTCCCGTCAGCACTTGCCGGTCCAGCGCTACGTTCCGCCGGAGGAGTTCGAGCAACTCAAACAGGAAGCCCTGGCGATGGGGTTCGACCACGTCGAATCCGGCCCGCTCGTGCGTTCCAGCTACCACGCTTCCAACCAGCACGACCTGATCCGGGCGCGAAAAGCGAATCATCGGCATCCGACGTCACCCTGATCCGAAGGCTGCAGTCTCGGGTCACCAATCCCCACAGGAGCTCCGAGGATGCACCGTGGAACCGCATGGGTGGTATCCTACGGACCATGAGATATCGATTGAGTCTCTGGTTCGTGGCTGCAGCCGTCGGAGCAGTCTGTTCTTCGGGTTGCGATACAGGAGACACCGAGGGACGGGGCGATGCCGGCCTCTCAACCGGAGGGACTCGAGGATCGGACGGACGTGGCGGAGCAACCGGCATGGATGGATCTCCTCTCGTAACCGAGTTGCCGTGTCCGACTGTACGGAGCGGGCCCTATGGCATCGCACGCGGGCCTGACGGCAATCTTTGGTTTACCGAATTTGTTGGCGACAAGATCGGCAGCACGGCCCCCTCAGGAGCCATTGCGGAATACCCGATACCGACCGCGAACAGTGAGCCAGCAGGCATCGTGGCTGGGCCGGACGGTAATCTTTGGTTTGTCGAATACGCCGGCGACAACAGCAGCAATATCGGCCGGATCGGCCGCATCACGCCCACAGGGACCATTGCCGAATTTCCACTCCCAACCGCCCGTAGCTATCCCTGGAGCATCACAGCCGGGCCGGACGGCAATCTCTGG
>PMLH01000060.1 GCA_003159055.1 Myxococcales bacterium | reverse complement strand
CCGCTCACGACGGCGGCACTCTCGAAGGTGCCGCGTTACGCGCTAGCGGACGCGACTGGGCTGAACTCGGTCGTTCGACAGATAGGCGGCGCCGTCGGCCTCGCCATCTTCGTGACCCTTCTCGAACGTAACACCAGTCAGGCGCGAGTCGCCCTCGTCGCGCACGTCGGAGGGACACGCCCCGTCGCCGAGCAAACCCTCTCGGGCTTCCAGCACGCGATCCAGGCCGCAGGGAGCATTGCCCGGCCCGAGGCCCACCAAGCGGCCATGCGNNTCGTCGCGACCGGAGCCAGAAGGTCGAACCCCACATTGAGGCCTGACAATGACTGCCACGACCACTGAACCCACCGCGCCTATCGCCGTCGACGCCCCAGTATCTACGGCTGCCGATCCAACGGTCTCGGCGAAGCAGCGAAGTCACACTCGCAAGGCGTTCATCGCACTCGCGCTCGTCATCGCGTTCATGCTCGTGGGAGTCCTCGTCTACGTGCTGGTGACGCGCGGAAAGGTGAGCACCGACAACGCTACGGTGCAGGCCGACGTCGTCCCAGTAGCGACGCGCGTCGGTGGAACGGTTCTTCACGTCTTCGTCGATGAGAACCAGCGCGTGACCGCCGGGCAGCCGCTCCTGGATCTCGATGGCGCGGAGTATTCCGCGCGCGTTCAGCAAGCCGAGGGCGAGCTGGCCCAGGCCGAGGCGCAGCAGCAGGAAGCGGAGGCGCAAGAGCTGATCATGAAGGCCAGCTCGAAGGGCGGATTCACGAGCGCCCGAGCGCAGGTCGTCGAGTCGTCGGCCAGAGCCGCTGGCGCCAAGGCGGGGATCGTCGTCGGGCAGGCCGGGCTCAATAGCGCTCAAGCGGTGGCAAGGCACGCCGACACAGAGTTCGGTCGCTCCCAGAGCCTGCTGGCCGAAGAGGTCATCTCGCAGCAGCAATTCGAGAACACGAAGCTCGTTGCCGACTCGGCGCACGCCGCTGTGAAGCAGGCGCAGGCGAAACTGATGGCGGCCGACGATACCAAGCGTGCGGCAAGTCAAGGGATCACCGAAGCGCAAGGCCGGCTAGCGCAGAGCCGCCCGGTCGATGCGTTCATCGCGGCCGCGAATGGAGCTACGGCACTGGCGCGCGGGAAGGTTGTCGCGGCTCAAGGCAGCCTTGACCTCGCCCGCCTTCAGCTTGCCTACACGCATGTGGCAGCTCCGGCTGCCGGGCGAGTATCGGGCCTGACTGCGCGTGTCGCTCAGACACTATCGGCTGGCCAACCCGTTGCGCAGTTCGTCCCCGACCTCGCGTATGTCACCGCGGACTTCAAGGAGACACAAACGGGAGACATGCACGCTGGACAGCGAGCGAAGATCTGGATCGATGCCTACCCGCATCGCTCGTTCGAGGGCCGCGTGGAGAGCCTCTCAGCGGGAACAGGCGCCGTCTTTTCGCTACTGCCGCCCGACAATGCGACGGGCAACTTCGTGAAGGTCGTTCAGCGTGTCCCCGTCCGCATCGCGTTCACCCATCTGCCGAGCGACATCGAGCTGCGTTCGGGCCTGTCGGCTGACGTAACGGTGTATCTGCACTGAGCACAGCTCCGCCGAAGAAGGTTTATACCTTCGCAAACATGCTAACCGACGACGGAACGACGTAACCAACCTGTCCACGGAACCAAATGAAGCCCAGTTACAAGTGGGCAAAGAATTCGTTCAACGCGGTAACGACCTCTTCGGGCATCTCGTGCTTGCCGTCGAACGGGAACCATGTCACCCGCATTCCGGCAGCCGCCATTTCTCTCTGCATGCGTTCCGCGACTTCGAACGACAAGGTTGGATCGGCGCGGCCATGCGCAATGAAGACGCGTAGCCCAGTGCGTCGGGCATAGTTGGTCTGCCACAGAGTCTCATCGACAACCGTGCCTGAAAGGAGCACCAGCGCACGCAGCGGTTCGTCCGAGAGAAACGCTACCTGGGCCGCAACCATGGCTCCTTGCGAAAATCCCCCGAGGATGAAGGGCTGCCCTGCGCGGTTGCCTCGCCGGTCGAGCAGCGCGCTCACCTCCTGGGCGGCCCGCTCGATGCCCTCGGGATTTTTCGTCGAGAGATCGGCCCCAAGAACGCCGTTGTGCATATCCTTCGAAAGGTCCAGATGCCACCAAGCACGCCCAGGTGGAGCACCATCCGACCGCTTCTCCGTCTCAGGTCCACGCGGAAATATGAACCGCGTTCCACTTGGCAACTGGATGGATTTTGTGAACGGCAACCAATCCTTCTCCGACGAGCAGTACCCGTGAAGCAGGACGATGGTGGGTGGTCCCTTGCCGCCTTTGCTGATTGCGGAAAGCCTCGGAACTGGAGGTTGGCGCGCCATCGCGCTGGCACCCCAAACAACTCCGAGTAGTGTGAGAAAGGTTCCTGGCCGATTCATTCGCCTGCGTCCGACTCTCCTGGTCCCGACATGCAATAGGCCGGCCGAATGGACGGGCTACGTCGCAGTCCCCGCATGACCTGACTCGTCGACGCGTGTCGGCGACATAGTTCACTCAAATTGAATGGGTAACTGCTTCAGATCGGTTGAGTTGCTTGTTCCCGCCTGGGCGTCATTCCTCAAGACGCCTGAGGGGCTTGCCCGACGAGGAGCGGATACGGCGTTGTGAGAGCAAGACACACTGACTGGCACAGACGATGCGTACAAGCTGCCTTGAGGATGTGCCATTGAGGAAAATGCATGGGCGATAGACCAAGCACCTCGAATCTTGGCTCAGTCACCTCGATCCGAGGCAGCGTGGTGGATATGAGGTTCGAGCATCGTCTGCCACCCATCTACTCGTTGCTTCATGCTGGAGACGGGGGCCGAATTGTCATCGAGGTGTTGGCACAGCAGGATGCGCACCACGTGCGCGGAATTGCGCTGACCCCCACGCAGGGTCTAGCTCGCGGAATGCAAGTCGAAGACACTGGCGGCCCGCTCAAGGCGCCGGTGGGAAAGTCCATTCTTTCGCGCATGTTCGACGTG
>PMLH01000481.1 GCA_003159055.1 Myxococcales bacterium | reverse complement strand
TACTTCTTCATGCGCAAGCTATGGTTCGCCCACCTGGCGCGCGCGGTGGTGGTTTTCCCGGGCGGATTCGGCACGATCGACGAAATGTCGGAGATCCTGACCTTGTCCCAGACCCGCAAGCTGGAAGGCAGGATGACGATCATCATGTACGGCCAGGAGTACTGGAGAGAAATTCTCAATTTCGATGCCCTGGTCAAACACGGCGTGATCGGCGCCGACGACATGAAGCTGTTCAGCTTCGCCAGCAGCCCGCGCGAGGCGCTCGATCTCCTGCGCCAAGGCATCGCCCCAGAGCTGCAAACCGCAGCTTCCCCTTCCCCTTACGCCAAGACCAGGCCGTCGCCCGCGGATGGCTCGTACCTCTACCAAAGGAGCGGCGATTGATCGAACTTGAGTTTATCGGGGGCGCGCGCGGGGTCACGGGGTCCAAGCACATCCTGCGCACGTCGCGTGCGGCAGTCTTGCTCGACTGCGGGATGTTTCAGGGCCGCCGGCGCGAATCCAACGAACGCAACCGCGCGCTCGAGGTTCCGGTCGACGAGATCGATGCCGCCGTGCTGTCACACGCGCACATCGACCACGCCGGACTTCTGCCGCTGCTGTATAAAAAAGGCTATCGTGGTCCGGTTTACGCGACGCCGGCGACGCGCGACCTGTGCACGCCCATGCTGCTCGACGCAGCCATGATTCAAGAGGCGGACGCCAAGCACATTCGCAAGCTGATCGAACGCGACGGCCTCGACATGGAGCCGGCCGAACCGCTCTTCGGCCACGACGACGTCACGGGACTCCTGGAGCTGATGGTAGGTCTGCCCTACCGACGGCCGCACCTCATCGCGCCTGGGGTGACGCTGAAGTTGCTCGACGCCGGACACGTGCTCGGCAGCTCGATCGTCGTGCTCGACGTCGAAGACGACGGCAATCGCGTACGCGTCGCCTTTGCCGTGGATCTGGGGCGCAAGGGCCTGCCCATCCTGCGCGAGCCGGAAACGCCAACTGGCATCAACTGCCTCATCAGCGAAAGCACCTACGGCGATCGCCGACACTCTCCCATTGAGGAGGTCGACAGCGCCCTGGCCGAGGCGGTAAACCGAACCATCCGCCGGGGCGGCAAGATTCTCATCCCGGCCTTCGCGCTGGAACGGGCGCAAGAAGTGGTCTATGCGCTCAAGCGGCTGCGCGCGGCCCAGAAGGTCCCCTCGGTCCCGGTCTACGTGGATTCACCGCTGACCGTAAAGCTAACCGACATCTTCAAGATGCACCCCGAGTGCTACGACAAGAAGACCTACGCGCAACTGGTCGGCGGCGACCCACCGTTCGAATTCGACGGGCTTCACTACGTTTCCGACAAGGAGGAATCCAAGGCGATTGCGGCGCAGCCTGGTCCCTGCATCATCATCGCGGCCAGCGGCATGTGCGAAGCGGGGCGCATCCTGCACCACCTACGCGAGGGTATCGAAGACCACCGCAACACCGTTCTCATCGTTGGATTCCAGGCCCAGCACACCCTCGGCCGACGAATCGTCGAGCACCAGCGCGAAGTGAAGGTGTTCGGTGTCATGCGCCGCCTGCTGGCCGAGGTCGTCGTGCTCAGCGGCTTCTCCGCGCACGCCGATCAGAAAGACCTGTTGGAATTCGCCGAGGCGGTTCGCAGCCAAGGAAAACTGCGCCAGGTGGCTTTGGTGCATGGCGAACCGCCCGCGCAGGCGGCGCTCATGGCGAAGCTGGCGGAACAGGGTTTCCCGACGGTGATTGCGCCCGGCCCTGGCGAGAGGATTCGGCTGTAGCAGGCGCTGGAGCGCCAGGGTCCGCAGAGGTCACAGAGAAAGACGGGGGGACGGATCGGGGAGGTATGCCGTTTGTCTTTCTCTGTGTTCTTTGCGGGCCCTGTGCAGTCATTTCTAGACCAGGCGGTCGAGTAGGTACGTCGCGACGGTATGGGCGTCGCCGCGCACCCCTTCCAGGGCGTTGCACCTGCGGGTAACCGTGTCGAGCGCACGCAGGACTTGTTCGGGGCGGCGTTGCCCCGCCACCGAGTGCTTGAAAAGCCCGAGCAATGATTTTCCACGCGAGATCAACTGCGGCTTGAAAACCGCGCCCGGCTGGTAGGGCGCAAACAGCACGATGCCCACCGGCAGGGCGGCTATGGGCTGCACCCCGCGAATCTCGTCGAGCAGATAGGAAAGCGAGCTACCCTCGCCGATCCATTCCGGCAGACGCGACCGGTAAGGGTACACGTTGTTGCCCTCAAGGACAGCGTATTCGTCCGAGAAATAGGTCGCTCCGCAGGCGACCAGGGCGCGCACCAAGGCGCTCTTGCCGCTGCGAGGCCCGCCCGGGATGATGATGGCCCGGTCGCGCCAGCCGACGGCACCCGCGCGAACGAACACGCGCCGCTGAGAATGCTCGGCCACCAGCCACTTCACGTCTTCTTCGAAAGCGTCGGCGATGTCGGATGGCTCGGACGAACGCACCAAGGGCCGGCCGTCGGCGAGCAGGAGATAGCTGATGTCGTCGCCAGGCGTGGCAGCGGGGAGGGTCCGAAACGCGTAGCTGCGGATCATGGTCTTGCTGCTACTCGGAGCCGATCCCGGAGGTAGACGGACGAGAAGCAGGTGGTAGGCCGAAATGTCATCAGCCTGGATGGCCCACGAGACGCCAAAAGCGGCGTACCGTCCGCGGGCAACCCAGACATCCTCGGTCCACGAAACATGGGACAGACGAGACTCAATCCGCCTCAACTCCGATTCGCCAATCACTGTTCTTGAATCTTCCATCATCGCCCTCACAGAAAGGAAGCTCTCTCTTGTGAGATGAGAGTACGGCGGAATCGGTGCCTTTTTGAGTCACGGCGGTGCCGATATTCTTGTCGGCTGGCGTCCCTACCTTGCGTAGTCCCCAGTCCTACAGACCCAGCCATGGCACCCGCGCGCAACGAAAGAAATGGGACTGCCGAAGTCATCATTGGGGTCACGCCGTTTCGGTGCCCGCACCACACCATCACACGCGTGTCCTCTGTGACTAACCCAAATTCGAGCGCTATGCTCTGCCCATGCCAGAAGCCAACCTTCGATGTCTGCTCGTGATTTTCGGCGCGTCCGGGGACCTGACGCAACGGAAGCTCATCCCTGCGCTTTACGAACTGTTCCTTGCCGGGATTCTTCCTGAGGGCCTTGGGGTGCTCGGTGTCAGCCGGAGTCAGCTGGGCGCGGAAGGCTTTCGGCAGCGGTGCAAGGGCACCTGCGCCACTCGTCAAGGCCATTCGGAAAACACCTGGGCGAGCTTCGCACAGCGCCTCGACTACTACGCCGCGGATGCCGCAACGGCCTCGGACTGGCCCGGCATCGTCACGGAATTGCAGCGACAGTGCAAGCAGTGGGCGACCCAGGGCAACGTGGTTTTCTACCTCTCGGTCGCCCCCGAGCTTTGCGAACCCATCATCGCGAACATCGGTGCCGCGGGTCTGGTCAAGGACGGTAAGGCATGGTGTGAAGCGCAGGGCACGGCCGTGCCACGCCAACGGATCATCGTGGAAAAGCCGTTCGGTTCGAGTCTCGCCACCGCCCAGAGTCTGAACCGGATCATCGGCCGGGTTTTCGACGACGAAGATGTGTTTCGAATCGACCACTACCTCGGGAAGGATACCGTGCAGAATCTGCTGGTCTTTCGCTTCGCCAACCTGCTGTTCGAACCGCTTTGGAACCGCCGTTACGTCGACAACGTGCAGATCACCGCCGCGGAAACCGTCGGGCTCGAAAGTCGCGCCGGCTACTACGACAACGTCGGGGCCATGCGCGACATGATCCAAAGC
>PMLH01000417.1 GCA_003159055.1 Myxococcales bacterium | reverse complement strand
TTGGCGAGAAACTCGCTCTTGGCGGCGTTCGCATGCTCGGCCTTGACTGCCATCTCCGTGGCGCGGGCCGTGGCCTCCTCGAGTAGTTGGTTGCTCTTTCGCAGCTCCCTTTCTATCCGGTCGCGCTCCGTGATGTCGTTGAAAAGAACAGCGAACTGCCCTTTTTGAGGTGAGCTGACACGGATCTCGTAGTGGCGCTGTAGGGATTCATTGAAGCGCTCAGCGCGGATCGGTTCGCCGCCGGATGCGACCTGGTAGTAGGATTGGGCGACCTCGACGGGCCACTTGAAGGACAGGTCGGCGGAAGTTCGTCCAATCTCGTTCCCTCGGTCGAGGCCAGTTATCCGTTCAAATTCAGTATTGGCCTGGAGCAGGCGATGATCCACCGGATTGCCGGATGCATCCTCGATGACTTCCAGCAGAATGAACCCGCTGAACATGTTTTCGAAAAGCAGGCGATACCGTTCCTCGCTTGCCCCCAGCTTTTGCAAGGTTCCTTCGACTCTCTTCCTTTCTCGGCTGAAACCCGACTGGACCACCCACAGAATAAGCGCGCAGGTGAGCATGCTGATCACGTAGCCGATGGTGAGGTCGACCAGCCGATCCATGGGTGCATGAAAGGGCCGTGTCAGCCGAGGCCAGGCATATTCTACCCAAAGGAGCCCGGCGACATTGGCGACTAGCAGAATCAGCCCCGTGATGCGAAAGGTGCCTTGGAAGAAGATCACCAGGAAAAGCGTCGCCGCAAAGAAATAGAGACCCAGGCTGCCTTGGGAACCTCCATTGGGAAACCACAGGGAATCCAGCAGCGCGACGAGCCCGAAGAGCATGGTCTTCTTGAAATAGCGTTTCCGGCGGGCCGCCCAGGCGAGGGCCAGGCTCAGGACGCCGAAGACGAAGATTTCCCGGTTCACCCAGGGGCTCAAGTCCTGAAAACTGTTCACCGGGATGATGACAAACAGCGACAACATCCCGCCAATTACGCAGACCGATTGGAAAAACTGGTCCTCCAAGGACAGGGCGGGATCCGGTGCGATCCAGCGCTTCAAGGCTTGGGAAAAGGAGGTCAATGCGTGTTCCTGGCCGGACCGGTGTCAACGCTGACATCGGTTGAAAAGGCAACGATGTTTAGCGGGCCATGACCGATGTCGCGAGTCGGCTCAACCTTGAGCTTGCCATCCTCACCGACTACCATTCGGGTGTGCATTCGCCTCTAGCTTCCGTCTCCGTCGATCTCGACGCCGTGGCTTGCTATCACCGCATTCATGCGCTTGCCGACGGGCCGTCGGGAGACGCGAAATTCTCGATTCTGCGGCGGGCGCTACCGCGGCTCGGCGACCTGTTCTCAGCGCACGGCATTTCCGCGACCTTCTTCGTCGTCGCCAAGGACTTGGAGGAAGATCCGGAAGGCAAGGCCATCGTTGCTGACTTGGCGCGCGCGGGTCACGAAATCGCCAGCCACACCTACAGCCACCCCTACGACCTAGTCCGTCTCGGTCGCGCGGGGATGGCCGCCGAGCTGGATCGCGCCCACGCGGTCCTCGCCGCGGCATGCGTGTGTCCGCCGGTCGGGTTTCGGGCGCCCGGCTACGAGATCTCGGCCGAGCTAATCGAGCTTCTGGTCGAGCGAGGCTATCGCTACGACTCGTCGACGTTTCCCGCGATTCCGTACTACCTGGCCAAGGCCGCCGTCATGGCCGCGATTCGAGTCGCTGGGCGGAAATCGGGCAGCATGTTGGGCAGCCCGAAAGTGCTGGCGGCGCCGCGTGTGCCTTACCGACCCGCGGCCGGCGCGCCCTACCGTCGCGGGCGGCTTCCCATCATCGAGCTGCCGGTGACGGTCACGCCGACCCTGCGAGTGCACGTGATCGGCACGAGCCTCGTCTTGTCGCCAGAGTGGTTGCGGCGCCGCTTGGTCGCGAGTGCCCTGACCACGCCGCACTTCAATCTGGAGCTGCACGGCATCGACCTCGCCGACGCTGCCGCCGATGGGTACTCCTCGGCGTTGATTGCCAAGCAGCCCGATCTTCGCGTGCCTTTGGCACGCAAGCGTGCGGCGCTCGACGCCACGCTCTCGCAGGCGCGTGCCGCGGGCGCGAGCTTTGTGACGCTGGCGGAAGCCGCCGAGCACTTCGCGAAGGAATAGCCTCGCGCAAGGAGCGAGGCTATGCTGGCGTCCGATGGCGTGGTCGGAAGCCCAAACCGTCAGCGAGACCCCGAGCGCCGGGCGAGCGTTTGCCGCGACCGCCTACGATGCCGATCGTCCGCCGCCGCCCGCCCCGGAGGCGGGAATCGATCCGCTGGTCGGCAAGCACATCGACCACTTCGAGATTCGCGGCGTGCTGGGCGAGGGAGGCATGGGGCGCGTGTACCTGGGACACGATCTGTCGCTCGATCGTCCGGTGGCGCTGAAGCTGCTGCGTCGCGAGCTGGCGCAAAATCCCGCGCTGACCAAGCGCTTGGTCGACGAGGCTCGGGCGCAGGCGCGGCTGCAGCACCGGAACGTCGTCACGATCTATTACATCGGACATTTCGAGGACGCGCCGTACTTCGTCATGGAGTATGTGCGAGGCAAGACGCTCGCCGAGCTGCTGGAAGCAACGGGGCCGATTCCTTGGGGCGACGCCACGGACTACGTCATCCAAACCGCGCGCGCCCTGGCGACGGCCCAAGCGCGCGGGATGATCCACCGCGACATCAAGCCTTCCAACATCCTGCTTTGCGAGGCCGCCGCCGGCGTTCCGCATGCCGAGATCAAAGTGGCGGATTTTGGGCTGGCGACCTCCGAGGAGAAGGCGTCCGGGCGTTTCGTGGGAACTCCGTACTACGCGGCGCCGGAGCAAATCTCCGGGGCAGCCACCGATTTTCGCAGCGACATCTACACGTTGGCGGTCACGTTCTATGAGCTGCTGACGGGGCAGGTTCCCTTCAAGGCCGACAACCTGGAGGCCATGGCCGAGATGCACCGGAGCGCGCCACGCCCGTCGATTCCCGATGCTGTTGCGCCTTGGCGGCTGCGCCAGCTCATCCTGGAAATGATGGACGCGGATCCACGCAGGCGTCCGCAAAGTTACGACGACCTGCTCTCCAAGCTGGAATCGGTGCGGCCGAAACCAAGGGTCGCGGCTGGGTTGCTTCCGCGCGGCGTCGCCTTGGCCATCGACCTGATGTTGTTTGCTCCGCTCGGGCAGATCGTGGCGGCGACGCTGTCGTGGACGCAGCAGGCGGCGACACAAATCTGGCTGGTCTTGTTTGGCACCTACTACCTGGTCACGCACAGGCTGTGGGGCAAGACGCTGGGCAAGCGGCTGCTCGGCCTGCACATCGTCGGAACGACCAAGCGGGTGCGCGTGCCGGGGCTGCTGTTGCGATTTGCGGTCGAGTTTTGGGGACCCCTCGCGGCGTTGGTGATGGTCCGTCTGCAAGTTGGCGCAGTGACGGACCTTTTCGAGGCCAAGAACCGCTTGATAGGGGCGGTGGGCGCGAGCCCGATGCCGATCTGGGACCGTGGCGTGGATGTGCTCTTGCGGACGATGTTGGTGCCGAACTTGGTGGTTGCGGTGCCCTGGTTGGCGGGGTTCTTGTTCGCAATCGTCGACCGCGATCGGCAGACGCTGCACGACCGGGCGGCAAGAACCCGAGTGATCTACGAGGTTCGCAATCTTGGGGAAGTTGCGGACGGGGAATCGCCCGCGGCCCCGGCATGATCGACCGTGACGACGACCGTCGGGCTGGGACTGCTCAACACCAGCAAGTCTGCTAAGGTGAATCCGTGAATCCAGAACGCTTGCGTGCTTTGCTCGAATCCGTCCGCAACGGAGGAACCGACCTCGACGAGGCGATGCGAGAGTTGCGCGACCTTCCGTTTCGCGCGCTCGGCTTCGCCCACGCCGACACCCACCGGCATCTGCGGACTGGATTTCCCGAGGTCATTTTTGGCACTGGCAAGACTGCGACGCAAATCGCGACCTTGCTGGTCGAGCTGGGACGTGATGGGGCCATCGTGATGGCGACCCGCGTGCTGCCGGAGATGGCGAGAGAGGTCGGGGCGGCCATGCCGCACGCTCGCTACATCGAAGCCGCGCGGATCATGGTGGCCGGGCCGGTGCCCGAGCCGACGCGCGGGCGCGGGACAATTGCCGTGCTCTCGGCGGGAACCGCGGACATACCGGTGGCCGAGGAAGCGGCGACCACGGCCGAGCTCGACGGGAACAAGGTCGTGCGCGTTTTCGACGTTGGCGTTGCGGGGCTGCACAGGTTGCTCGCGCACAGGGAGACCGTCGAGAAGGCCGAGGTCCTGGTGGCAGTTGCGGGAATGGATGGCGTGTTGCCGACCGTGGTGGCGGGGCTGTTCTCGCGCCCGGTGATTGCCGTCCCGACCAGCATCGGCTACGGCGCCTCGCTCGGCGGAATTTCGGCGCTGCTGACCATGCTGAATTCCTGCGCCACGGGCGTTGCGGTGGTGAACATCGACAACGGATTCGGGGCCGGACGCATGGCTTCGCTGCTCAATCGGGTGCCGACGTCATGACAGGGAAGATCGGAAAAGGGCTGCACCTGCACTTCGATCCTTGCTCGGGGATCGCGGGGGATATGACAGTTGCGGCCTTGGTCGATGCGGGGGTGCCCGAGAAGGTGGTTCGGGATGCGGTCAAGGGGATGGGAATTGCGGGGTTGAAGGTTGGGTTTGAAAAGAGGAAGAGAGGGGCGTTTGTGGGGCTGGGTTTTGTGGTGGGGTGGCCGGGGAAGGAGAGGGCGGCGGCGGATGACCACGACCACGGGGACGGCCACGGCCACGACCACGGCGACGACCACGGCCACGGGGACGGCCACGACCACGGCCACGGAACCGGCCACGGCCACGGAACCGGCCACGGATCCGGAACCGGCCACGGATCCGGCCACGGGCATGAGGGCGGGCATGAGCACCGCAGATATGCGGAGATCCGGCGGCTGCTTCGTGGGGCGAAGCTGGAGGCGGGGGCGAAGAAGTTGGCGGGGGATATTTTCGAGCGGATTGCGACGGTGGAGGGGGCGTTGCACGGAGTTGAGATTGAGAAAGTCGCTTTTCATGAGGTGGGCGCGTGGGACTCGATCGCGGACATCGTGGGGGCGGCAGCGGCGATTGACTGGCTGGAGCCTTCGGCGGTGACGTCCACGGTCCCGGTGCTTGGCAGTGGGTTGATTCGGACTGCGCACGGGCTGATGCCGGTGCCAGCGCCAGCGACGGCGGCGCTTCTTCGAGGGATACCGGTGCAATGTGAAGGGAAGGGTGAGCTGACGACGCCGACTGGAGCCGCGATTCTGGCCGCGGTGGTGACGTCGTTCGGCGCGCCGCCGCCGATGCGACTGCAGGCACAGGGTTTTGGCGCCGGGACGCGCGAATTTGCGGATCGGCCGAACGTGCTTCGCGTGGTGCTGGGCGAAGCGCTGGGGCAGGCCCTGCCGCCGTCGGAACCGGAGATCGTCTGCGTTTCGGCGAACATCGACGACATGAATCCTCAGCTTGCCGAGCCGCTGATGAGCGCGCTGTTTGCGGTGGGAGCGCTCGACGTTTGGTTCACACCGATCCTCATGAAGAAGGGACGGCCGGCGCTCGAGGTGTCGGCGCTTTGCTCTCCGTCGGCGTTGGCAACGGTCGAGACGGCATTTTTCGAGCATTCGACGACACTCGGGTTGCGCCGACAGCGGCTCGAGCGGACGGTCCTCGCGCGGGCCATGGGCAAGGTGACGACGGACTGGGGCGAAATCCGGGTGAAGCTTGCCGCGCGCGACGGCGAAATTCTCGGCGCCACGCCCGAGTTCGAGGATTGCCGTCGGCTCGCCTTGCGCGCGAAGGTTTCGGTGCGCCGGGTGGTGGCCCAGGCCAGCGCGGCTGCGTTCGCATTGGCCTTCCAGCGAAAGCGAAGGTGATGGCCCGTCGAGGCGATTCCATTCCTATCGACGCGGCCGCCATCAAGGCCGCCCGGATCGATCTTGCCGCCGGACTTCTTCAGGTGATGCAGGAGGCGGATGTCCTTGTCGCGGTGACGGATCTCGACGGGCGCCTGGTGGCGTGGAATCCCGCCCTGAGTCGCCTGACCGGTTGCAAGAAGACCGACGGGCTTGGCAGAAATCTTGCCGAATGGTTGACGGAGCGCGGGGTCCGCGATCTGGCGGACATCATGCGCGAGGTTGCGGAACACGGGGAGGCGATTCGTTGCGAGGTGCGTCTGCCGGGCGCTGCCGGCGGAATCGCCGCGGCGGCGTTCAACGTCCTTCCGATGCGCGCAGCCCATGGCGTAGCCACCGCCGTCATGGCCGTCGGGCACGACCTGACGGCCCTGCGCGGGCTGCAAAGCCAAGTGCTTCACGCCGAGAAGCTGGCAACTGTCGGCCAGATTGCCGCCGGAGTCGCGCACGAGATCAACAATCCGCTCACCTCGGTGCAAATGTGCGTCGAGGCGGTGTTGCGCAAGGGGATCCTTGCTCTCGAGGGCCGCGTGGCCAATCTCTTCGAGCCCCACGATGTCGAGCGCCTGAAGAAGATCCAAGAAGGGGCCGAGCGCATCTGCAAGTTTACGCGCGACCTGACGACGTACGCTAGGCCATCGGGGCGCGAGGTGGAACCCGTGGATCTTTCGGAAGTGGTCGAGCACGCCCTGTCGTTCTGCGAGCCAGTGCTTTTCGCGGCCAAGGCGAAACTGTTGTGCTATCTGGCGGTCGACCTGCCGAAAATCCGCGTGGTTCGCGACCACATCATGCAGGTGGTAACGAACCTCGTCAGCAACGCGGCACAATCGCTTTCGGAAGGAGGCGGAAACGTCACGGTACGAACCTGTCGCTTGAACGACTCATGGCTCGGGCTGGCGGTCTCGGACAACGGTGAGGGCATCCCCGAGCAGGACCGAACCAGGGTGTTCGAGCCGTTCTTCACGACCAAGCCAGCGGGCAGCGGCACGGGGTTGGGGCTGCCTGTGGTGAAGAACATCGTCCTGGCGCACGGCGGACAAATCAGCTTTGAAGCCAACCCCGGCGAGGGCACGACATTTTTCGTATCGCTACCCCTTGCGCTGGAAACGGTTGGCTCGGCGAAACCGTAGAAGTAGAAGCAAGCACGATGAAAGCAGAGCAGCTGACTGAGATTCTCGAAACCGCCGCGACGCAACTTGGCATCAAGGTTCGCTACGAAAACCTGGCGGCNNATCATCGACAAGAAGACGGCGCCGTCCGAGCGGGCGTCGATTCTGACGGATGCGCTGGCGACCATGGACACCGACGGGATTTTCCTGCCGCCCAAGGTACGGGAGATTTTGGTTCAGCGGCGGGGGACGGTGGTTAAGACGTCGTAGGCGGGGGAACCGGAGCCGGCGGCCGGAACCGGATCCGTAGCCGGGACCGGGTCCGGATTCGGCTACCGGCTCCGGAACCATCTGCGCCTCCGGGTGTCGAGGTCGCCTTTTCCTATTCGTCGCTTAGCGCCCGGACCTTGGCGGCCAAGAGGGGGTCGTCGGCCAGGCGTTCGCGGAGGGCGGCGCCGATCTTTTCCTTGGCGGCGGGAGCCGCGTGGATGCCGAGCTGCCGAGCGACGATGCGGTCGATGACCTTGTCGATGGCAGCCTGCGGGGTGATTTTTCCGGCCTTGAGAGCGGTGCCGATGTCGGAAACCGACGTGGCTCTAGCGGCTGCGGCCGGCTTGGCGTGCGCGGCAGAAACTGACAGTTTGGCGCTGGCCTTTTCCAGCTTGGCCGCAAACGCCTTTCCAGTGCTCGGGGCGACGCCCGATAGTTTGCCCGCTGTTCCAGACGGCTGAGGCGATGCGGGACGGGAAATCTTCATGGCCGAGGCCTGAGCCTAGCACACGTGCAGGCAAGGTCGACGATCTGGCGCTGGCGGAAATCTCCGGCGCTCGCGGCGGCGTGCGTGGTGCAGGGAGTCTGGAGTTTGGCCGTCATCGGTGTCTCCGGATGGATTATCGGACGCGCGGCTGTGCAGGTTGCGCGATTGTGCCGCCTATCGTCGTCGGCTGAAAGTGGTCGGCTGCAAACGGTGACCCCTCCAGTCAACAACGAGGAACCTTTCGATCGTCTAGCCCTACAGCCAACACCGATTCCGCGCTAAGGTGTCGCCATGAAGAAAGCCCACATAGAAACGACCGCAGGTGAGATTGTCCTGGAGCTCTTTGAAGACGACGCCCCCGGAACGGTGGCCAACTTCGTCGGGCTGGCGACAGGAACCAAGGAATGGACCGACCCGAAGACGGGCGCCAAGGTGAAGAAGCCCTACTACGACGGTCTCACGTTCCACCGGGTAATCGACGATTTCATGATTCAGGGCGGTTGCCCCGAGGGCAACGGCACGGGCGGCCCGGGATTCACCATCAAGGATGAGCTTAGCGGTAAGCGTCAGAAACACCTGCGCGGCTCGCTCTCCATGGCCAAGACCGCGGCCCCGGACTCGGGTGGTTCGCAGTTTTTCATCTGCCACAGTCCCCAGGCGCACCTCGACCGCAAGCACACCGTGTTCGGCCTGGTCATCTCGGGAATCGAAGTTGTGGACAAGATTCGCAAGGGCGACAAAATGACGCGCGTCTGGATTGAGGGCTGAGCTGCTGCGTTGTCTTGACTTGGAAGGCACTCGTGGTCGATAAGAAAAGGCCGGCGTCGTGAACCGGGCGCTGGGCACGGAAGCTGCTTGAACAAACCAACACCCTTCGGCAAGTACTACCTCCTCGAACGAATCAATGTCGGGGGCATGGCCGAGGTCTTCAAGGCAAAGACCGTCGGAGTCGAGGGATTCGAGCGCATTGTTGCGCTCAAGCGCATCCTGCCCAGCATCGCCGAGGACGAAGAGTTCATCACGATGTTCATCGACGAGGCGAAGATCGCGGTGCAGCTCCAGCACGCGAACATCGCCCAAATCTTCGACCTCGGCAAAGTCGACGACAGCTACTTCATTGCCCTTGAGTACGTGAACGGCCGCGACCTGCGCGGCATCTTCGACGACCTTCGCAAGCGCGGCGACCGCATGCCGATGTCGCAGGTCTGCTACTTCATCATGCAGCTTTGCGAGGGCCTCGACTACGCGCACAACAAGCGCGACGCCCAGGGGCGTGACCTGAATCTCGTTCACCGCGACGTCTCGCCGCAGAATGTGCTGCTGGGCTACGAGGGTGAGGTTAAGCTGATCGACTTCGGCATCGCGAAGGCCGCCGGTAAAGCCTCGAAGACGCAGGCCGGGATTCTCAAGGGCAAGTTCGGGTACATGTCGCCCGAGCAGGTACGCGGGCTTCCTATCGACCGCCGCAGCGACATCTTCGCCTTGGGCATCGTGCTGTATGAAATGCTGACCGGCGAGCGTTTGTTTATTGGCGAAAGCGATTTCTCGACGCTGGAGAAGGTCCGCAACGTCGAGATCATCCCGCCCTCGTCCTTCAATGCCGAGATACCGGAGAAGCTTGAGCGCATTGTGCTCAAGGCGCTCGAGAAGAATGTGGAAGACCGCTACCAGAATGCCATCGATCTGCACGATGATTTGCAGCTCTTCATGCATTCGGTCGGGCAGTTTGCATCGCGCAAGGATCTGTCGGCTTGGATGAAGAGGACCTTCGCAGGCGATGCCACCGAGTCGAGCAGCGAATCGATGGATTTTGAGGAGGTCGAGGAGCTCGAGGAGCTGGAGGCCGAGCCCGACACTGGGGACATGTCGGAGCCCTCGACGGCCCCGGGCAAGGGCGGCGGGCAAGCCGCGCGTGGGCAAGGCGGCGATGAGGACTTCGGTTGGGACGAGGAAGAACGCGAAACGCAGATTTTTGACAAGGATCCTGCGCAGCTCGACCGAGAAGCCAAGGAAGCCAGTTTTCTCACCGAGGGCGGCGACAAGACGGTCGCTATGGCGCCGTCGGAGGAATTGCTGGCCGAGATGGGCCAGCAGTTCGATGCCCAGGCCCCCACCCGTCCGACTGGCCAATCCGTTGGCGGCGAGCATACGGAAAACCAGCCGGGTACCTACCAGATGCAGATGGGGCTTGGGGAAGTCGACCCCGAGGCCACGCCGCCGCCGCCGCCAACATCGTTTCCTGCCTTCGCGCCGCAACCGCAGCCCGGTCAGCGTCGATCCCTGACCTTGCCGGTTGCCGGCACCGCGTCCGAATCCGCTCGTTCCCCGTTTGACCTGCCCAAGCCGACGTTTCGCCAGACTCTGATTGGCGGCCCCCAACTGCCAGGCTCGCCACTTCCGGTGGTTTATCCAGTGGGCAGTCCGGCGTATCCGACCTATCAGCCGGCGCAAACGTTGCCGCTGGCGGGCTTCCCGGCGCCGAATTTCCCGGGTTCCGCGTTTCCTGGCGCGCCGGTCATGTCACAACCGTCGCAGCGCACGTCGCCGGTCGATCGGTACGCGTCGCAGCCGGTTTCACTCCGGCTGCCCTCGCGGCTCAAGTACTACGTCGCCTTCGTTCTTTTCATGATCCTCGGCGGCGGTGGCGCGTACATGTTCATGACCCGCCCCGGGAAACTTCAGGTCGCGGTGAAGCCCGCGGATGCGCGTTTGTCGGTGGATGGGGTGGTGATAACCAGCGATCCACCGTTCATGCTGGAGAAGCGACCAGGCGTGTATCGTCTTTCAGTCGCGCGGCCGGGCTACGTGACCCGCGACCAGAACGTGCAAATTGCAGCCGGACAGACCGGGCATATGGACATCGAGCTCGAGCCGTCGCCAGATACCGGCTTCGATCTGACCAGCCAGCCGTCGGGCGGACTGGTGTGGCTCGACGGGCAGCGACTCGTCGTCGACGAACATGGCAAGCAGGCGACCACCAATTTCCATGCCTCGCGCATCGCTCCGGGCGTGCACGTCATCGAAATCAAGGGCAATTCTCAGTACCAGACCTGGCGTCAGGAGTTCTTGCAGGAGCCTAGTCGCACGGTTCGGCTGCACGCCGACCTGATTGCGGTTGCTGGTGCTGGGAAGCCGGTCGGCCCCAGCAGAACGCCGCCAACCTCGCCGTCGGTGTTGCCGCCGTCGCCGTCCGGCCCGCTGCTCGGTTCCGACAGGGCTGGTGAGAAGCCTGACAAGCCCAAGGATGAAAAGCGTAGCCCTCATCGCGGCGGTGGTGGAAAAGCCGTTGCCGCGGCAGGAGGTGGCGCGGACGATGTGTTTGAGACCATGAAACCCACGCCGGCCGACAAGAAAGCAAAGGCCAAGGCGCACGGGGACGATGACATCTTCGAGTCGCACGGCAAGTCCGAGGGCGGCGACGGAACGTGTGTGGCGACCATCAGCTCGAAACCCTGGGCCGAGGTGAGCATCGACGGCAATCCAACGGGCAAGATCACGCCGCTGGTGAACTACTCGATACCGTGTGGCAAGCACCGGATCACCTTCAAGAATGCCGATCTGATGATCGAGCGCAACGAGAGCGTCACGCTGAAGGCAGGCCAGCCCTTCAAGAAGATCTTCTCGTTGGTCGAGAACGAACTGTAGTATCTCAGGCTGATCGTCACCCTCGGCGTAGGAATCTGGTCCACCATGCAATCCACACCCTGCACGGACGATGGCCACGGGCTTACGGAAGCGTGGCAGGCGTATTACCGCAAGGCCGCATTCACGGCGCCGACCCACCCTGCTGCGCGGGATTTCCTTGGGCGCGACCTGCGCGAGACGCTTGGGCGGTGGATTCCACAGGATGCTTCGGTGCTGGATGTTGGTTGCGGCACGGGAGATCTATTGGCTGCCTTGCCCAACCGCGAACGCCTCGGGCTGGCGATTTCGCCCGAGGCGGCAAGTGAGGTGCGCCGCCGCCATCCCGACCTGACCATCGAGACCGTGGGCATGCATGACCTGCCCGCGGGTCGACAATTCGACGCCGTGATCTGCAATCGCCTGTGTCACAGCGTGGTGGACATCCGCAGGCTGCTCGTGGACATGGGCGAGCGGCTGAGTGCCGGCGGTCGGCTGTACCTGGTCGCCTACAACTACCTTTGGGAGTTGCCCACGCGTCTGGCCGAGCTGACGGGTTTCAAGCTGCCGGCGCCAGAGTCGAATTGGCTGTCGCACAGCGATTTTGAGAACCTGTTCCACATCGCGGGCCTCGAAAGCGTGCGCTTCGAAGATCGCATGCTGCTGCCGGCCGATGTGCCCGGTTTGGCCCCGCTGCTCAACCGCTACCTCGGCAAGCTTCCGGGCTGCCAGCGGTTGTCCATGTACCGCATCTACGCTTTGCGGAAGCGGGACCTTCTGGCCCCGCCACGTAAGGTGCGGGTCAGCGTGGTTGTGCCCGCGCGCAACGAGGCCGGCAACGTCGCCGCAGCGATTGCGCGCACGCCGGTGCTGGGGGCGGGCACCGAGCTGATCTTCGTCGAGGGCGGATCAACCGACGGTACTTGGGAAACCATCGCCAAGGCGATGACCGAGTATCGCGGCCCCCTGCAGCTGCGCGCCTACCGGCAGGAAGGCAAAGGGAAGGGCGATGCGGTCAGGCTGGGTTTTTCCAAGGCGACAGGCGACATCTTGATGATCCTTGATGCCGACTTGACCGTGCCGCCCGAGGAGCTTCCGGTTTTCTATGACGTCATCGCACGCGGGCTTGGCGACTACGTGCAAGGGACGCGGCTCGTGTACCCGATGGATCCCGGGGCGATGCGCTTTTTCAACAAGCTCGGCAATATCGCCTTTTCGCAGCTGTTCACCTATCTCCTTGCGCAGCCCATCAAAGACACCTTGTGCGGAACCAAAGTGCTTTGGCGGCGCGACTATGAGCGTATCGCCGCGGGACGAAGCTTCTTTGGCGATTTTGATCCATTCGGCGATTTCGACCTGATTTTCGGGGCCGCCAAGCTGAACTTGAAGATCGTCGAGGTACCGGTGCGCTACCGCGAGCGCGTGTATGGCGAAACCAACATCTCGCGCTGGAAGCATGGTTGGCTCCTGCTGAAGATGTCGGGCGTGGCTGCTCGCAAGTTGCGCTATGTCTGAGGAGCCTGCTGCCCAGCTGCCGTTGGCGGTTCGCGAGCGGACGCTGGCGCGTTTCGAGCAGCACCGTCGGGCGTGGAACTCCAACCGGGCTTTGCGGATCTGCTATCGCGAGTGGTACGGGCTGATTCGCGCGAACCTGCCTGCGCGTGACCTTGGGCCGTGGGTCGAGATCGGCTCAGGCCCTGGCTTGGCCAAGGAATTCATTCCCGAGTTGGTCTTGACCGACATCGTGCAAGCGCCCTGGCACGAGCGCCAGGCGCTGGCAGAATCGTTACCGTTTCCGGCCAGCAGCGTCGGCGCGCTGGTGCTGTTCGATGTCCTGCACCACGTGGCGGTTCCGCCGCATTTCTTCACCGAGGCCGATCGTGTGCTCTGCCCGGGCGGTCGCATCGTGCTTATCGAACCCTACATCAGTCCGATTTCGTATGTGATCTATGGTCACTTCCACGAAGAGCCTGCCATCCTCTCGGCCGACCCCTTGGCTCTTACCCGCGCCCCCTCCGACGAAGCCAAAGATCCGTTCACCTCGAACCAGGCGATTCCCACGCTGCTCTTCTGTCGCGACCACCGTCGTCGGTTCGCGCAGGCATTTCCCAACCTGGTGGTGACCCGGCTGCGCCGAATGGCAGGGCTTGCCTATCCAGCCACCGGCGGATTCAACCGGCGTCCGTTCTTGCCATTCCCGATGTGGCGGGCGCTCTACTCACTCGAGCGGCTCTTGCCCGAGGTGGCGTTTCGGTTGTTCGGGTTCCGCATGCTGGTCGTGATTGAAAAGAAGTAGCCCTTACTCTTTGACCCAGGCCGTGCACTGGTACAGCGAGAGCGAGACCGGCGCGAACGGTGGCAAGGCTTTCCGGCGCACCGGCCGGAGCACACGGCGCAGAGCCTTGTGGATGGTGGCGGGTGCGGTGACGTGGTGGCTGTCGATGGTACCGAAGCCGATCAAACGGAACAAGTTGGTCATGATTCCGTTCACCATCGGGTAACCGGTAACCAGTGTTCCGCCCTTGACCAAGGTCCTGGCCAGCGCCGCGGCGGCATGCTCGGCGTCGGCGATGTGCTCGAGCACCGACAAGCAGATCACCACATCGTAGCGTTCGGCGACGAGGCTCCTTTCGTCCAGCAGGTCGGCCTTGAGAAACTCCGGGCGGCAGGAGGGCGCAACCAGGCGATCGAGCCCGTCCACCAGCACCAAGTCGCTGCCACAGTATTCCGGAAACTGCGACGACAGGGTGGGAATCAGAATGCCGCTCCCGACGCCAACCTCGAGAATTCTGCGCCCAGTTGCGGGCAACAAATCCAAAGCCATGCGCAGCCGGTGACGAAAAAGCCAGCCGACGAGGGGATGGTAGTAGTAGGGCAAAGGATCGTGCTCGTCGTTGGGCTTGAGAGCGCCCCGCGGGGGAAGTACGAGCTTCATGGCTGGACCGAGGGTTCAGGAGTCTTGTTCTGCGCGGCCAATACCGCCTGCGAAGTCATGCGCTGGCCGACGATGAGCGAGAATGCCTCGGGTGCGTAGGGGAAGCTCTCGTCGAGCATGCGACGATAGGCATGTAGGCCCTCTTCAAGTTGTGTGGACGCCCGCTGGGCATGCAAAGAGAGCAGCTTGTTGTGGATCTGCTCGCGCGCCGCGGGATTGGTCGCGACCGCATAGGCGCGTTCGAGATGGCGGATGGCCAAGTCGTCAGCGCCGCGCTTGGTCAACATGCGCGCCACCAGGTTGGGGACGTAGTAAGGAACCCCTTCGTAGAGCGCCGCTTGCCTGAGCCAGTCCACCCCGCGCTGGCGCCAGCCAGGAACGCGCGGATCGTCTTCGCCCGCGTCCTGCGGCAGCTCGAAGAGATAGTTGAAACCGAGCTGAAACGGGAACTCCCAGTCGAACGGAAACGCATTCCGGCCGCGTTCGAGAACACCGGTTGCGGCCAGCACCATATCAGGCGAAATGCGCTGGCCGTTGTAGATCAGCATCGCGGCCCCGGCCAAATACAGGCGCTCAAATTTTGGATCGAGATCCATGGCGATGTTCAGATAGTTCGCCAGCCATTTGGTCGGCACATGCGCATGCATCTGCGTTCCGAAATACACGTTGGCGCGGGCGTGAATCAGGTCGGCCGCCAGCTCGGTGTGGCCCAGGCTTCCCACTTTCAGTGAGGAGGACGGCGGCAGGTAGAAGGTGTCGGCTTCCGGCGGCCAGGTGGCGCGTAGGCGATTGGCGCGTCCAAGGCAGAGGAACGCGGTGGCCAGACTCGCAAGCAGAACGAGCGTCGCTGGCGCAGCGGCGCGAAGCGAGTGCGGGGCGGGGGTCGGCGCGGCCATCCTTCAACCTGGCTAGGGTTCGGGCAAGGGCGTACGATCGGCCGCCTCGGCGCTGGTGTCGACGCCGGTGATGCCCAGCTTGGAAAGCCGGTAGCGCATCGATCGGAACGAAACCCGCAACAGGCGCGCAGCCTCGGTGCGATTGCCGCCAGTCATCTCCAGCGCCTTGATCAGGATGGTCCGTTCGTACTCTTCCAGGTGACGTTCCAGGTCCAGGCCCTCGTCGGCAATGCTGGCAAACGCGTTCACGGAGGGCGCCGTACCCTGCA
Source organism: Myxococcales bacterium (assembly GCA_003159055.1). The sequence continues at coordinate 5,739 of PMLH01000417.1, read as the reverse complement.
AGCCGACCAGATTTGGAAACGCGTCGAGAGCCAGCCAATCCGTGGTCGCCAGCGTGACCGCGCGTTCGATCATGTTTTCCAGCTCGCGCACATTGCCTGGAAAGTGATACGCCATCAGCGCGGACATGACCTCGGGGGCGGCGCTTGCCACGTGCCTGCCGTGTTCAGCGGAGAACTTGCGGATGAAGTGGTCGACCAAGAGCGGCAGGTCTTCGCGGCGCTCGCGCAACGGCGGCAGGCGGATTTGGATCACGTTGAGGCGGTAGTACAGATCCTGGCGGAACGTGCCCTTCTCGACTTCGGTTTCGAGATCGCGATTGGTCGCCGCAACGATGCGCACGTCCACTTCTCGCTCGGCGACGCCGCCGACTGGCTTCACCTTGCGTTCCTGCAGAACCCGCAAGAGCTTCACCTGCATCGACACGGGCAGCTCGGCCACTTCATCGAGCAGCAAGGTGCCGCTGTTGGCAGCTTCGAACAGCCCCTGCTTGTCCGACGTAGCACCGGTGAAAGCGCCCCGCACGTGGCCGAATAGCTCCGATTCCAGCAGGCTTTCTGGAATGGCTCCGCAGTTGACCCCTACGAACGAGTGCTCGGTGCGCGGCGACAGCTCGTGCAACGCGCGCGCGGCCAACTCCTTGCCCGTGCCTGACTCCCCGATCAGGAGCACGCTGGTCCGGGTCGAGGCCACTTTGCGTAGAATGTCGAACACGCGCTGCATGGGCGGCGATTTGCCGAGCAGGCGGTCGAGCTTGTAGCGCCCTTTGATCTCATCGCGCAGCGCCACGTTCTCACGCGCCAGGCGTCGCTTTTCGATAGCGCGGGCAACGACCAGCCCGACCTCGTCGATCTTGAACGGCTTGGTCAGGTAATCGTGCGCGCCGGCCTTCATGGCGGCGATGGCGGTTTCCGTGGTGGAAAACGCGGTTACCACGATGACCTCGGTGTCGGCATGCAGGCGCTTGGCTTCCTCCAGAATACTCAAGCCATCGATGTCGGGCATGCGCAGGTCGGTGATGACCAGATCGAAAGCCCGCGACTTCAAGGCCGCCAGCGCCTCTTTTCCACCGGCCGCGGCCTCGATGCGGTAGCCCTCGCGTCGCAGATAGATCCCGAGGAATTCGCGCATCGAGCGCTCGTCGTCGACGATGAGAATGTCCCCTGTTTGGGTCGTCATTGCGTCTGCTTGCGAGCGATCAGTATCAGGAAGCCGCCGAAATTGCGCAAGATCGGTAAGTCGCACGCCAGTCGCTCGGCCTTGTCCATCAGCCCTGCGAGCACCGGCACGCGGAAGACTTTTGACGTCGGCGTGAGCACGCGCACGCCCCGCATGCCCAGGTATTCCAGGCTTGCGGGCAAATAGCTGCGCGCGTCTTGCAAGGTGTCGTAGCGCGTGTATACGTCGCGGTCGGTGGTGCCGTCGGCGATGGGGGCCGCACCGCCCAGCACCTTGGCCAGGTAACGGAGCGAGGTAGGATTGTAGAACTCGAGCAGCAGGTGTCCGCCCGGGCGGGTCACGCGCGCAAGCTCGGCGATGGCTTCGCGAATCGGCGGCACGTGCGCCAGCACCTTCATGCTGTACACGNNGTGGGCCAGCACCTTCATGCTGTACACGAGGTCGACCGAATTGTCCGGCAGGGGCAGGCCGGTGAGCGATCCTTGCACGATGCGAAGCCCACGGTCGCGCGCGTGCACCAGCATCCCGTGCGACAAGTCGAGGCCAATCGCCGAACGTCCAACGCGCGCCGCTTCGGCCAGCAAGAGCCCTGTGCCGCAGCCGGCCTCCAAGATATCGCGTCCCGTTCCGTACCGGCGCACGAGCCCAAGCTCGAGGTCGTCGATCAGGCGGTGGTAGCCGCGATGGCGTTCGCGTTCGTAGGTGTTCGAGAACGTGTCGTAGTAGCTCTGCGTCGAGCGAAGCTGCGGCTGCTCTTCCATGGGCATGACGATTATGCGGTCACCAGCGAAAAGACGCGAGTGATTCCGTCACTCCAGCGGCGCGTTGCGATGGCTGTCGGGCGGTCTGGGCTGCTGCAGAGTCGGCGTGGTCCAGTCGATCCACTTCGCGCGATCGAAGGATAGACACGGAACGGGACATGGCGAACACTTGCAGTGAGAAAGGCCAGCTGCCAGGTGTCCATCCCACAGCTCGAAACCATCCTGAACCAAGCCTGCCGCGAGTACCTATGGAACAACGCGCCGGCGCTGGCCGTGGTACTCGATGCCAAGGACCAGATCACGGCGGCCAATCAGCACGCACACAAGGTGCTTGGGGCTGTGCTGGTCGGCAAGACCGTCTCGGCATTGACCGTGGATTTCGACGGAGCCTTCAGCCCGCGCAAACTGGCCCGCCAGAAACAAGTCCGACTGGTGCACTTCGCGGCACCGGATGGAGCCCTGGGCACCTACCAAGTCTCGTGCTTCGAGCTTGGAGACTCCACCCTGCTTCTCGGCGCCACCGACGGTGCCGATCTGGCCTTCGTGCAACAGGAGCTTGTTTCTCTCAACGACGAGCTCGGAAATCTCACGCGCGAGCTGGCACGCAAGAACGCCGAGCTTTCGCGGCTCGACGAGATCAAGAACCGCTTTCTCGGCATGGCGGCACACGACCTGCGCAAGCCCGTGGGTGCCATGCTCACTTATTCCGAATTCCTCATCGACGAAGCCGGCCCGAGCCTGAACGAAGAACAGCGACGATTCCTGGGCATCATCCACGCGTCCTGCGATTTCATGTCGAGACTCATCGACGATTTCCTCGACATCGCGGTCATCGAGTCGGGGCAGCTGGCCATGCGTCGGTCCCTGGTGGATCCGACGGCGATCGTGGCGGCCAGTCTGGCCGTGGCAGAGGTGCACGCTCGCCGCAAGGGTGTTGTGTGCCAAGTGGACGCCCCACCCCAGCCGCACATCCAAGCCGATGCCCCCAAAATGGAGCAGGTCCTGAACAACCTGGTGCTGAACGCCATCGAGCACTCCAGGCCGGGCGACATCGTCCGGATTTCCACCTCGATCGCCAATGACGCATGGACTGTCATTGTCAAAGACCGCGGCACGGGCATTCGCCCAAGCGATCTGGATCGGCTCTTCAGCCCATTCGAGAGCGGCAGCGTCCCGAAGACGGCGGGCGAGAAGAGCACCGGCCTCGGACTGGCAATCGCCAAGAAGATTGTCGAGGGTCACGGTGGCACGATCTCGGTGGAAAGCACGCCCGGCGTTGGCACCACCTTCACCGTGCGTATCCCCGCCGCTGGTCCAGGCAAACCATGATCGCAGAACCCGACCCCTTCCGTGCCACACGGGCCCGGGCCTGCGCGGCGAAGACGCTCGGGGGCTCTCTTACGGAACGAGTCCCTTCTGGCACCAACGGCCAAGGGTAAGGAATGTAGTTCGCGCCGCTTCGACTACGCGAGCTTGCTCCTGGGGATTCATGGCGACCGCACCCAATTCGATTTTGAATTTCTTCCACATGTCTCCGGTCTGCTCGCCATAACCGTGAAAAAATCCGCCTCCGTTTGCAGGTGTGATTGAAAGATGCTTTCGCAGGTGTCGGCTGATGATTTGGCCACCGAGCGTGGCCCCTTCCAGGCAGTAGAGGCAACCGAGAGCTTCTGGCGCCCCGTCCACTGCCGGCAGTTGATCGGACGAGGCGAGCGATGCCGGATCGCGTCCCAGAAAACTCAAATCGCACCCAAGCAGCGCCGTCTTCTCTCGGCGATCGAGCTCCAGTCCTACCGCCAGGACGCCGGCCATGCCGCGGAGCTTTCGTTCCAGAGGCTGATAGAAGCCATAGAACCGCTCCAGGATGCGGCGGTATGCGGCCAGGGTCATCCCGCTGTTGAGAATATCAAGCGTCTGTTCGATGGCAGCGTGCTCCGCGCGGGTCTGCTCGCGCAGCCTCACGAGAATGTCCGAATTCTTCTGGGCAGCGTTCGGCACGCTCGGCAACGAGGATGATGAATGCGAGAAACTCATGAACGAAACTCGCTTGAAGCTCGAGGTATCCGGAAGGACATCGTCGAAATCTTGGCATGAATTCGCAGAGACGCTCAGGTTGAAATCGTCAAGAGGATTGTCGAAGGCCATCCTGGTGCTATGCTGATCGAACGTACGCCCGGCGCTGGCACAACCTTCACCGTACGTATTCCCGTCGCCAATCGAGGTCAACCATGAGTGAAGCGCCCGAACCTTCCGCAGTTGCCGCGGAGATCACTCGCCAGACTCCGCTCATTGCCGAGGAGGTTGTGACCCGGCAGTACGCGGCGCAACCCGGAGTGTGGGAGAAGTACGGAGCTCGGGGCCGAATCCTCAGCGTGCGCGATGTGAGCTACCACCTTCCCTTTCTGACCTCGGCTATCGAGGTCGGCGAGCCGGAGCTGTTCGCCCAGTACGTGGGTTGGCTGCGGACACTCTTTGGCAGTCTCGGTCTCGACGACGCCTCCACAACGATAACTTGGACCTGCATCCGGGACGTTCTCCTTGAGCGCCTGCCACCCGAGATGAGCGCGACGGCCTCGGCCTGCGTGGACGCCGGAATTGCGGAGATGACCGCAGCCTTCCGGCCCGTTCATGCCTTTCTCGAGGACGATGGGCGTCCGCAACGACCGCTGGCCAGAATGTACCTCGAGGCGCTACTGCGCGGGGATCGGCACGTAGCAAGCCGTCTCGTGCTCGATTCGGTCGAGCGCGGCGCGGATCTTCGCGACGTCTACATCTGCGTGTTGCAAGACGTACAGCGCGAAGTCGGCCGGCTGTGGATGACCAACCGAATCAGCGTCGCCAAGGAGCACTATTGTACGGCAGTTACGCAGAACGTGATTGCACGGCTCTATCCACGCATCATGACGGTCCCCAAGATTGGCAAGCGCATCCTCGTCGCGTGCGTTGGCGGCGAGCGCCACGAGGTTGGCGCGCGCATGGTGGCGGACCTCTTCGAGCTTGGCGGTTGGGATGCCATCTACCTGGGCGCCGACACGCCCGCCTCCGCGGTCGCAGACGCGGTTCGCGAGCATGCGCCTCATGCCCTGGGGATTTCGGCCAATATGGCCTTCAATCTCGCCAGCGTCCGGGATGTGATCAGCGCTGCCCGCCGCGCCGACAAGTCCAGTCAGATGAAGGCTCTGGTCGGTGGCTACCAGTTCAACGCCAACCCAGAGTTGTGGCGAAAGACCGGCGCCGATGCGTGGGCGCCTGACGGCCGCGAAGCGGTGGGCGTCGCGAGCTCCCTGACCGCCAGCATCTGAAACGCATTGAGGCTGTTGGAGGTGTGATGGGGAGCCCGTACAAGATATTGCTGGTCGAAGACGATCCCGACACGCGGGCGGCCACAGTACGCCTGCTCACGGGGGCCGGATACCAGGTCTACGAGGCTGAGAACGGTGCACTCGGGCTGGACTCCGCGCTGACTTTCCGGCCGGATCTCATCCTGTCCGACGTTGCGATGCCAGAGGTGGATGGAATCGAGCTGTGCAGGCGATTGAGAGCGATTCCAGCGCTCAAGGCGACGCTGTTCCTGTTCCTGTCGTCCACGCGCACGAAATCGAGCGAGCAGGCAGACGGTCTCGATGTTGGTGCCGACGGCTACATCGCGCGGCCAGTCGGCAATCGCGAGCTGCTCTCCCGGATCTCGGCGATGATCCGTATCGTGGAGGCCACGGCTCGGGCGAATGCCATGGCTAGGAAGGCCGAACTGGCAAACGCTGCAAAGAGCGAGTTCTTGGCCAATATGAGCCACGAAATCCG
>PMLH01000386.1 GCA_003159055.1 Myxococcales bacterium | reverse complement strand
CGGCGCTGTGGGTGCTCGATGAGGCCGACGGTATTTTTGGCCAGCGCGGCGACGCGAGCGATGGGGCCACGCGCGAACTCAACACCGCCATGACGGCGGCGCTGACCATGATCGAGAACCTGCCCAGCCACGTCACCCTTGCGGCGACCACCAACGAAATGCAGCTCATCGACCGGGCCATGGTGGCGCGCTTCACCGTGGTTCAGTTCCCGACCTGGAGACAGCTCGACCGCGATGGGCGCCAGGCATTTGCCAAGAGCCACGGGTGCGAAGGTGCGTGGCAATCGGACTCCTACTCCAGCGCCGTGCAGTCGGCCCGCATGAACCGGGTAAACAGGATCATCGAAGCGTCAGAAGGGAAATCGAAGCGATGAAGCATGGCCCTCACGCCAGCGGCTTTCGTAAGCATCACCGCGACGCGAACCATGGAGAGATTCAGCTCGAACTAGAGCAGCTCGGGGCGTCCGTGGTCGACCTGTCCAAGTTCGGTAAGCGCTTGCCAGATTTGCTCGTCGGATTCTGCGGGCGAGACTATAAGGTCGAGATCAAGGCTCCCGACGGAGAGCAGGACAATGGCCAGAAGGAATTCGCTCGCGACTGGCGCGGCTCTTCTGTGGTGGTGGTGCATTCGCGCCAGCAGGCGCGGGAGTGGTATCTGCGCACACGCCACGAGTTGACCAGGGCCAGCGAACTAAAATGCATCGTCGGACAGGTGAAATTGTGAAAAATCCCAACCGAAGCCAAGAGCAATCCCCGACCTTCCGCGCCGGAGTCGCCATGCACTTTCGCGGAAGCGTGGCGGTCAAGCAGCGGCTGTTAAGCGCGGGCATGCACGCCACCAAGGTCGAGATGTACCGTGGGATCGGCGAGACATGGGTGGCAGAGACCGAGCGGGGCCGACGGTGGGTCTCCCACACCAAGCAGGGTTGGAAGATCTCGAAGGCTGCGCCGGTGAATAATAATCGCGATACCACAGCGATTCCGTAGGATAGATACAATGGCCAATCGACACGTGATATCCAGATCAGAAATCGCCAGAGGACTCGAAGCCTACAAGGGCGTGCCAGATGCGACGCTCAAATCGGCGTGCGCGAGATATCTGGCCAGTCTCAACACCGAGGCGCAGCGCCGGGAAACCTCCCTGCGTATGCCAGCCGAGGAGCGCCAGGCCAACGCGAGGGCAGCAATAGCGTCCCGGTGGTCGAAGCGTCCTGCGGGAGAACTCACAGCTGACCAGGCCGCGGTCATCGCCAGGATGAGCGGATCTGAAACCGTCACCATCAAGGCCACGGCACCGCGCCGACGAGCTGCGATCGCTGCACTGGCCGCCGCCGAGAAGCTCTGGGTCGTATCGCAGACCGCGACCCAAGCCACCCTGTCATCTGTGACGCACAAGTCAGCGAAATAGCTGGCCTTTGCAGGCTGGCCACCCGTTCAGTGCTTTTTCTTTGTCCATCTGTTGACATACGCGAACGATAGCGTAAGATTAAATCATGGAAACGACGCGACGAACGAACCGCACGACACAGGAACTACCGGTCATCCCGATGGCCGACATGATGGCCGAGATTGGCGGCTTTAACCCCCGCCCGCTGCCCAACCTGTGCTCCTACGCGACCGAGTGCGCGAAGACCCAGCACGAGATGCCAGCCATTCAGGAGGCCTGCTGACCATGACTACGAAGACCCGCTCGGTACTCAAGGAAACGATTCGCGACCGCGACCATCTCCCCGCGCAGTTCGACTCGCAGCGCACAGCCGACGAGCTCGTCATGCGGTCACGCTGCCTGCTGCCGGGATTTTCCACCATGGAGTACGCGCGCGCCAGCGTCGCCGCGGACAGCCTGGCGGTGCTGAGGGCAGCGGGGCGTGGATGCGTTCGCCGCCGCCTGGAAGCGCTGGTCAACGCTGGCGTGCTGGGAGTGGCGGGCGCCCAGCAGGTCTACCGGGATGCGTTCGGTGGCGAGTTGAAGGCCGTCAAGGACACCAAGCCGTCCAAGCTCTTTGGATGGCTCAAGGGGCGCGAGTTTGACGGCGGTCGGGAACGGCCTGACAATCGAACGTCACCTAGGAGGGTAACCATGAGGATCGCAACCATCGCGCTCGCGTCTCTATTCCTGGCCTGCGCAGGCAACGGATCGGGGATCGCTCTGACCACCACGCCGGACGCCGCTTGGGGCGAGGAGGTGGCAGCAGTTTCCCCGCCGGACACGCGCCCAGCCGTGGACACCCTGGTGGTCACAGGGCCGGAGGCGCAGACAGACACGCGCCCAGCGACTGACGTGGGCGTGGCGACGGGGTCGGAGGTGAGCCTGGATACCCTGCCTCCCGTCCAGCCCGACGTGCAAATCGCCGTCGATATGCTCTCGGCCCAGCCGGACACCATGCGCGTGCCAGGACCGGAAGCCGGACGCGAGGCAGGTCCAGAGGTCGCCAACATGGCGTCATTCCCGCGCTGCACCTACGGGACCCAGCCAGTCCTGATCGCAAAGGCAGGTGTCTACTGCGGACGCTATCCCGAGCTGGGCCCCAACGGTACGATCGCGTGTTACGCGGGGTGCAAGATCGAAAAGGTCGACGGCGTTCTAACTGCTGCGACCAACCTAGACTCGACCTCCGCTGGCTACTGCACGACGAGCATTGACGATTTTGCCACGAGCGGCAGCGCAAACACGCGCAATGGGCTGTGCTTCGATGCCGCGGCCACTTGCGCCACGGTGTGTCCATCGCAGTGACCGCGCGCCACCCACTTGACCTGTCGCACCGATGCGAGTACCACCTGACCTAAGGTGTCGAAATCGAAAGCAAGAACTGAATCGGAACAGATTTGCGTTCCCCTGACCGCGCTGTCTCCAGACCCGGCCAACCCACGCAAGATTTCAGCCGAGGCCAGGGCTGCTTTGGGAGTGTCGCTGGAGACCTTCGGCGAGCTCGGCATGGTCTTCAACGACCGCACCGGACAATGGGTGAGCGGTCATCAGCGCTACGAGCGACTTCTGGCGGCCGGCGCTACCGAGTGCGTGCGCACCGGGAAAGAGGGCTACATCGAGCACCCCAAGACCGGCGAGCGCTTCCACGTTCGCTTCGTCGACTGGGACGAGACGAAACAGCGCATGGCCAACCTCGTGGCCAACAATCGGCACATTGCGGGCGAGTTCACCGAGGACGCACTGGCGCAGCTCAAGGAGCTGGAGGGCGAAGACGGGTTCGAGTTTCTGGCGCTGGACGAGCTGGAGAAGGAACTGGAAGGTGCGCAAGAGAAAGGCGATGAGGAAAGTGAGGTAGCACGTAAGCGCGCATCCCTGGAAGACTTCGACCTCGCGCCTACACCAAAGAAAGCGTGGGTCATGATAGCCACCCGTTCCGACCTGCTGCCTGAAATAGAGGCAGCCGTGCGTAAGTTTGAGGGAGAGGAAACTCGCATCGAGGTCAGCGGTGCAGGCCAAGACTGACAACGGGGATCCATTCTCGAAGATTGCGGTGCGCAAGCAGGCGCTCGACTGGGCACCGAAGAGCCCCACTATCCTTGAGTGCTACGCCGGGGAAGGTCACATGTACCGCGCGGTTTGGAAAAACGCTGGGGGGGGGCATCTCGGAATGGATAAGCGTTTTGCGCGCAAGCCAGGCGACATAAACGGAGAATGCTGGCGGGGTGACAATGCGACGATGATCAAGCGCGCGATGGAGCGTGGACCTTGGGACATCATCGACCTGGACGCCTACGCGAATCCGTGGCCCCTCATGCGCGCGTTGCTCAAGCTGCAGCCCGAGCGCGACCTCGTCGTTACGGCGACGTGCACTCTATGTCGTAGCATCGAATTGGGATCCTCGGATTTCGCGTGCGCGGTGGCCGGCGCGAACCTGACCTACACCGGACTGATGCGGCGTTGGTACGACGACATCATCCGCTGGGCGGTGGACTGGGCGGTCCTGGGAGCGCGCGTGAAACCCACAGAATGCAAGCGCTTGCAAGCAGATCCTGCCATCACCAACGCCCCACCGAAGACGTATTACTACGCAATACGTCTTAAGGGTGCTAAATGCTAAAAACACTCGAGAAAAGCTTGACCATTTTGTCTAGTTTTAGTAGTCTCGTGAAATGGAAGCAAAACGAGACATCAGAAGCGATTCGGCTCCTAGTGGCATCACGCGAGGCGGATGGCACGGGGCCGCAAAACGCAACGGACTCACCGTCGAGGAGTATCTCGTCAAGCGCGCACGCGGAGAAAAGCGTTGCGCTAGGTGCAGGGAGTGGCTGCCTGAATCTCGCTATCAGGCTGATCGCAGTAGAAGCGATGGCCTCAAATCAATTTGTAGGCCGTGCTCCACGGCGGTCAGAACGAAAAATGGCAAACCTCACGGAAGGGGTCCTAAGCCATTGCCAGAGCGCGACGGGGACAAGCGGCAGGCTCGACGCAGAATCAACGTGCTGGTACGAACGGGAAGGCTACCGCGACCAAGCACGCTCGCGTGTGCGGACTGCGGTCATCTCTGGGAGCCAGGGGAGCGACGCCACGAGTACGATCATTATCTCGGATACGAGGCTGGGCATCACCTCGACATCCAAGCGGTCTGTAGTCGCTGTCACCATGATCGTGAGGTGCAGCGATGCAACTAACGGCCATAAGGTGGACGACCAGCACTTGGAACCCCATGAGCGGCTGTGTGGCCGTCTCGCCGGGGTGCAAGTTTTGCTACGCCCGCACGCTCGCCGAGAACAAGCGCGGCACCGCCGCGTTTCCGAACGGATTCGACCTGACGATCCGTCCGCACAAGCTCGGCGAACCCACGAAGGTCAAGACGCCATCGCTGATTTTCGTAAACAGCATGTCGGATCTTTTTTGGGAGAAAGTCGAGGACTCATATCGGGATCGCGTGCTCGATGTGATCGAGTCGACGCCCCAGCATCAATACCAGGTGCTTACCAAGCGCCACGAGAATCTGGTCAGGTACAGCCAACGACGCAAGCTGCCCGCGAACTTCTGGGCCGGCGTAACGGTCGAGGACCAAGAGCGTGCGGACGTTCGCATCCCGGCGTTGCTCAATGTCGATGTGCCTGTGCGATTTCTTTCGGTCGAGCCGGCGCTGTCGCTCGTGGACGTGCGACCATGGATCAAACATCTTCACTGGGCAATCTGGGGCGGGGAATCCGGAACGCACCTGATGGACGCCAAGTGGCGCGACCTGCGCGGATGCGCGACCAGGGACGACAAGGGCAAATGGGCTCCTCGCGTGGATCGCATGGACTGGCCGCGCGCGCTCCGCGATGCCTGCGCCGGTGCTGGGGTGCCATTTTTTTTCAAGCAGTGGGGCGGTGTGCGCCCGACGTCGGCTGGTCACGAACTAGACGGCAAGCGCTGGGAGCAATTCCCGGACGTGCAGGCCGTGGCAGTGACTGGGCATCGGCTCCAACAATCCAGCCTCGCGCTGTAGCGGATCGTGCGCTGGGGAGGCGCTCCGATGGCTGACGACTCCCCCTTCCCGCCCAGCAAGCGCGGCACGAACCCCCGCAGCCTGGGCAACCTGCGACCCGGTGTGAAGGGGCAGGCGACGCTCAACCCAGAGGGACACAACGGCCGCACGCGTGGCGAACGCGTCGCCAAAATTTTAGAGGGCCCTGCGGTTACGGGCCTTGAGCTGACGATGGTGCGCAAGCTGGGGCTGCCAGACGATACGCCGCTGATCGTGGCTCTGGTGCACCGCGAGGTAATGGCTGGGTTTGGCAAAAGCGATCTCGCCCGCAAGGGACTGCGCGAGCAATACGCCGGCAGACCACGTCAGCAGATGGACCTGACGAGCAGCGACCGCTCAATGTCCCTGAACCGCCAGCCGACCACAGCGGAGTCACGGCAGGACCTGGCCGCGGTAGCCGCCGCACTGGAGTTGGCCGCAAAGAGCAGTGGGGCCACGGACGAGGAACCGACCGGGAGCAAAGAAGGGGAACCGGAGCCGACTGCGGAGCCGAAGGCCGAGCCGTGATCGATGCGCGGCTTGCGCAGCTGCAAGCGGAGAGGGCCGCGCTGGTCAGAAGCCTGATCGAGAACGCCGACCCGAGCGATCTTCCCGAGCTGTCCAGGATGGTCCGGGTCGGAGGGCCAGCGCCGGAAACGCCAGACCGCTTTATTCGCCGAGTAGCGCCACACCATCCGCCCCCGCGCCACATCGAGCCCATTCTGAATCTATTTCAGCGCGGGGAATACGAGCCGGTGCGTGCCTGCATCTCGATGCCCCCCGGTCACACCAAGACCTTGACCATCCTGCGATGCATGGCTTGGTGGATGCAGTACCACGGCGGCGACATCAACGGATACCTGACCTACAGCGGGGACAAGGCGCTTTTTGAGTCCCGGCGCGCGCGCGCCATCGCGGCCGAAGCGGGCGTTCGGTTCGGGGAGTCCGACGCCATGGGAGCCTGGGAGAACGACGAGGGCGGGTACTTCCTAGCCGCCGGTGCCGGCGGCGGCATCATGGGCCGGCGCCTCTCTGGCTGGTGCGTCTACGACGACCCCTACAAAAACCGCGAGGAGGCCGACAGCGAAATCATCAACCAGCGAATCTGGGAGACCCTGACCGAGGTCATCGTCCCCCGCATGGAGGGCGGATCCATCCTCGTGGTGATGCAGAGGTGGAATCCCGACGACATGGTCGGGCGCATCGTGGACGAGCTTGGATGGGAGTACATCAACCTCGCTGCCATCGCCGATGAGAATGACCCGCTTGGCCGCGCCCCCGGAGAGGCGCTATGGGACGGCAATCCGCTCTACACCGTTGCGGAGTTGGAGAAGATTCGAGCCATCCAGGGAGAGTGGTCGTTCTCGGCTCTCTACCAGGGTCGTCCTCGCCCGCGCGGGCACAACGTATTCGGTACCGAGACCTACCGGTCAGTGGCACTCGCAGAACACCGTCGGATCATCTACGGCGACCCCGCGGCCAGCGAGAAGACCACGGCCGACGACGGCGCGATGCTGATGCTCGAATGCGAAGGCTACGGCCCGGAGATGCGGGCGCACGTCGCCGACGTAAAAAAAGGGCACTGGACGGTTCCGCAGTACGCACGCGAGTTGCTGGCCTTCCAGAAGAAGCACGGCGGCGTCGATACCTGGATCGAGTCGGTGTCTGGCTTCAAAGCAGTCGCGCAGATACTCCGCGAGATCGATCCGGACCTGCGCATTCACGAGGACTTCCCGGTAGGGGACAAGTTCCAGCGCGCCCAACCGGCGTCGGCGGCTTGGGGGCGAACCCCAGGTCTAATCACCGTGCCGCATGCCGAGGAAGTGGAGTGGGACGTGAAGGCATTCCTGCGTGAGGTACAGCGGTTCACCGGCGTTGGCTCGCGCAAGGACAACCAGGTCGATTGCCTGACCGGCGCCTACAATGTGGCGCGACGGCACCAGCCTGTCAGCTACCCCAAGCTGGCGCCGCACTGGAAGCCGAGGCGCTAGAAGCGTATAGGTGAAGAGAGAGGGACGACATATGAGACCAGACACTCGAGAGTTCCGACAGCTGCCAGTTTCCTCCAACTGGCGGACGACCGACAATATCGCCAACTACCGTTCGATCATGGTCGAGCACGAGCAGGGCTACTTCATGCAGTCGGCGACGTTCTGGGAAGAGTGCCTCAGCGACGACAGGATCGCCGCCGTGGTCGACACTCGGATCGATGGCCTGCTTTCCGCCGACATTGAGTTTGTGCCGGTGGACGACCGCAAGAAGGCCAGGGGGCTCGCGGATGAATTGGGCGGCAGCGACCGCACACAGGACGACGGTCTGTGGATGCACATGCTAGATCCTGACAACGCGAGGGAGCTGCTCAAGTGGTACGTGGGCCTCGGTTTCTCCTACGGGCCTATCGTCTGGGACCACAAGGGCGGCAAGTGGATTCCGCGCGTAATTCCCTGGCATCCGCGTTTCGTGCGGTGGAACTGGTCGAACTGGAAATACACTGTTACCGCGTGGAATGAACCGCTCGTGTACCTGCCCCGCACGGACGAAGAGCCGCGCAGCGACGGCAAGTGGTTTGTCATGGGCGGATACCGCTCGTGGATGGGCGGCCTCGTGCGCTCGCTCGGTGTGCCCTACCTCGATCGCACGTGGAACCAGCGCGACGCCGCTCGCCGGTCCGAGAAGTACGGCATGGGCATCATCAAGGGGCTGACTCCCGGCGGGGGTGACACCGAGGGGAAGGCGCGCTTCGGTTCGGCCTTGCGCAACCTCGGTGCCGAGCCGACGATCGTTTGCCCGCAGGGCGAGAACGGGGCCCCCGGCTTCGACGTCGAAGTGGTGGAGGCCAAGGGCGAGGGCTGGCAGATCTTCGGCGACCGCGAGAAGGGCCTGAACACCAACATCGCCGTGCGCGTGCTCGGGCAGAACCTGACCA
>PMLH01000399.1 GCA_003159055.1 Myxococcales bacterium | reverse complement strand
ACGGCCCCCTTCACGAATTGCCCAACACACTCGTTCCGCTTCGAACACCACCATGGCGTCCCCATCTCTGCCATCATTTTCGGCGGGCGCCGAGCCACCCTAGCCCCGCTGGTGTACGAAGCCCTCAACTGGGAACACGGCGTGTANNGACTACTTCGGGCACTGGCTCGACATGGGCACGCGCATCCGCCGCCAGCCTAAAATTTTTCATGTGAACTGGTTCCGCACCGATGAAAAAGGCAAATTCTTATGGCCGGGGTTCGGAGAAAATCTGCGCATCCTTGAGTGGATCTTGGCGCGCTGCCGCAACGAGGTTGATGGCGTCACGACGCCGATCGGTGTCGTTCCCAATCCCAAGGACATCGACATGACCGGACTCGATATCGCGCCCGAAAGCATGACCAAGTTACTCGCCATCAATCCCAAGGATTGGCTGGCAGAAACCGACGCTGTTGGGCAGTTCTTTGATACCTTCGGCACGCGCATGCCCGAGGAGCTTTGGCAGCAAAATGAGGCTCTACGAACCCGGGTCATCGCGGCCGGCAAATAGCGCTTAGGCGCTACGCGCACCAATAAAAAAGGGGCTCTCACGTAACGGTGAGGCCCCTTTTTCTTGTTGTGCTCCGCTAGGGAGCCCAATCAAATGACTACTTCTTCTTGCCACCCTTCTTCGTGGCAGCGGCCGGTGCAGCTTCTTCAGCCTTGGCAGGCGCAGCGGCCTTCGCAGCTTCGAGTTCCTTCCGTGCGGCGGCAAGAGCGGCCTCGCTGGCGGCCAGCTTGTTCTTGGCGTTGGCCAAATCGGCCGTCATGACGGCCTGGGTCTTCGCCGCAGCTTCGGCCGAAGTCGTCGCCTTGGCGAGGGCGTCCTTGCATTCCTTGTCCTCACAGGCCGTGCTGACGAGGAGCATTCCACCTAGAACCAGTGCCGATAGCGCCTTGAGTGTACGAGTCATTGCTGTCTCCTTCGTTTGATGAAATGGAGGGCGTCCAGCGCACTCCAGCAGGAAATCCGGGGCCTATCTACTTACGGAAGCGTCCCCCTGTCAAATGCCACCGGTCGCCGGTCCCGCGATGGGCGCGGCGGTCAGCGAAAAGGTCGCTGCGGGTGCCCCGCATTTCCAGGGCTGGATCGCGGGAACGGCTTCGACTATCCTCGGGCGTATGAAAAAGCGCGTATACAACTTCGCTGCCGGTCCCGCCACGCTTCCCTACGAGGTTCTCGAAGCCTCGGCCGCGGCCCTGCTCGACTATCAGGGCAAGGGCTATGGAATTGCCGAGTGCAGTCACCGAGGCAAGGAATTCGACGCCGTCTTGGACGAAACCATCGCTCGCTGCCGCACGCTGCTCGGCATTCCCGACACGCATGATGTCCTTTTCCTGCAAGGTGGGGCCACGCAGCAGTTTGCCGTGATTCCCATGAACTTCCTGTCCGGCCCCGCCGACTACGTCGTGAGCGGCGAATGGTCGAAGAAGGCGGCCGATGTCGCGAAGGGAATCGGCGGCGAGAAGATTCGCGTGATCGCCAGCAGTGAAGCGACCGCGTTCGATCGGCTGCCATCGCCGATTGCACCCGACCCGGCCGCGGCCTATCTGCACATCTGCTCGAACGAGACTGTGCACGGCAACCGCTTCGTCGAGTGGCCGACACACCCCACGCTGGTGGTCGATGCCAGCTCGGAAATCATGTCGCGCCCGCACCCGGTCGCGCGCACCGGCATCATCTACGCAGGCGCGCAGAAGAACCTTGGCCCGTCGGGCGTGGTGCTGATGATCGTGCGCAAGGATCTCTACGACCGCATCCCGAAGACCGTGCCGAAGATCCTGAGCTACAAGGCCCACGCCGACGCCAAGAGCTGCCTCAACACGCCGCCCACCTTCGGCATCTACGTTCTGCTCGAAAGTTTCCGCTGGATGGAGCGCCAGGGCGGCCTGGCCGCGATCGAGAAGCGCAACGCGCAGAAGGCCAAGGCCATCTACGACGCCATCGACGAGTCGAACGGGTACTACAAGGGCACCGTTTCGGACAAGGCCGCGCGCAGCCACATGAACGTCACGTTCAAGCTGCCGAGTGACGAGCTGACCGACAAGTTCCTCAAGGAAGCCACGGCCAAGGACATGGTTGCGCTCAAGGGCTACCGCACCGTCGGCGGCGTTCGCGCGTCGATCTACAACGGCATGCCGCCGGAAGGCTGCCAGCTGCTTGCGACGCACATGCGCGAATTCGCAGCCAAGAACGGCTAGAGAGCACGGAGAATGTAGAAGAAGCCACCGAGGACGGAGGGGTTCAAATTCGATCCGGCCTTTCCGTCGGCCTCTGTGACCTCCTCCGCCCTCTGTGATCTCCGTGATTGCTCATGTCCCTGGCGCAGTTCGCAGACGTTCATTTTGGTTTTCCCGGCAAAGACATCCTCACCGGCGCTTCGCTGCTGATCCGTCCTGGCGACCGCTTGGCCCTGCTGGGGCCGAACGGCACCGGAAAGTCCACGGTGCTCAAGTTGCTCGCCGGAGAGCTGGCGGCCGATTCGGGCGACGTGCGGGTTCTCGGCCGCTTCACGGTAGCCTACCTGCAACAGTCGCAACAACAGTCCGGCGACGGATCCGTGTTCGATGCGCTGCTGGAACCATTCGCGCACCTGCACCAGATGCACGACGAAATGGTCGCGCTCGAAGCGCGCCTGGGCGCCGCAGACCCGGCGGATCTCAGACGCTACGGCGAATTGCAGGAACGCTACCGCGTCGAGGGCGGTTACGACATCGAAAGCCGCGTGCGCGACCTGATCGAGGAGGTCGGCCTGGCAAGAACCGATCTGAACCGTTCGGTCACGACGTTGTCAGGCGGCGAGCGCGGCCGTCTGGAATTGGCCAAGGTGCTTGCGCGCCAGCCTGACCTGCTCTTGCTCGACGAGCCGACCAACCACCTCGATCTCGCGGCGATCGAACGACTGGAAGCGCATCTTTGCGACTATCCCGGAGCTTTCGTGGTGGTTTCGCACGACCGCGCCTTCATCCAGCGCACCTGCCGCGAAATCGTCGAGCTGGAGGATGGCGACTTCGTCCGCTACGCCTATCCTTACAACCAATACGTAGTCGAGCGCGACGCTCGCCTGGAACGCGCGCGGGTCGAGTACGAGCGGCAAAAAGAACACGTCGAGAAAACCGAGAACTTCATTCGCAAGAATCTCGCCGGGCAAAACACCAAGCAGGCGCAAAGCCGGCGCCGAATGCTGGAAAAACTCGAACGACTCGAACGCCCCGAGGACAATTGGCAACTCGCGGGCAGGATCGCGTTGCGCTTCTCCGCTGGTGGCGATCTGGGCGGCAAGGAAATCATCCGCGCGCCGAGCATCACCGTCGGCTATCCGGACCAACCCATTTTGAAGAACGTGGCCGTCAACATCTACCGCGGCGACCGCGTCGGCATCGTCGGCCCCAACGG
>PMLH01000094.1 GCA_003159055.1 Myxococcales bacterium | reverse complement strand
TGCCTCGGTGGTCGACGACGAGGAGTCTTTGCGCCAGGTGGTGCGCGAGCTCCTCGACAAGTACCGGCAACCGGCGCTCATCGAATACTACATCGCCGGACGGGAATTCACCGTCGGCCTTCTGGGTGACAAGCGCCCGCGCGTCTTGCCGCCGATGGAAATCATCTTCCTCGATAAGGCCAATCCGCGGCCTGTGTACGACTACCAAATCAAGCAGGAGTGGGAAAAGCACGTCTACTACCAGTGCCCCGCCCACTTGACTCCGGCCGAGCTGAAATCGATGGAGCGCATCGCGCGCGAGACCTTCGTCGCGCTCGACTGTCGCGACGTCGCCCGAGTCGACTTCCGCATGGACGATACCGGGGAGATCTACGTTCTCGAGGTCAACCCGCTGCCGGGGCTGACCCCCGGATATTCCGACCTCTGTCTCATCGCCAACGCCGCCAACATCGACTACCGCTCGCTCATCGGTGAAATCCTCACCGGCGGCCTCAAGCGCATGCGCGAAAAACGCCGCGCGGAATCACGCGAAGCAGAAGCCGCACGCGCGCCGAGCAACGGCAACGGCGACAACGGCAAGGGCGACAACNNCAAGGGCGACAACGGCAAGGGCGAAAGCAACGGCCGATCCGAATCCAAGCCGCCCCTTGCAGAGAAAACCCCGCCGGTGCTTCCGGAAACGTCGTAGCAAAGGCTGGTCTGGGGGTGCGGTCGCGATTTCGCGAGTTGGGGTTCACGATCGGTCACGTGCCGACCGGCGTGGCCAATGCCATCACCGATGTGCCCGGCGTGCGGGTTGGCCACACGACCTTGATCGACGGCGAAGGTCCGCTGGTCGTCGGCGAAGGCCCGGTGCGCACCGGCGTGACAGCGATCCTCCCGCCCGCTCCGATCTTCTCTGAACGCGTGCTGGCTGGATCCTTCGTCCTCAACGGCGCCGGCGAGGTCTCGGGGCTTACCCAAGTGGACGAGTGGGGGCTTCTGGAGACGCCAATTCTGCTCACGAGCACGATGTCGGTCGGCAAAGTGTCGGATGCGACGGTGAAGTGGATGACCCGCCGCTTTCCCGGCATCGGCAGCGAGTACGACGTCATCATTCCCATCGTGGGCGAATGCGACGATTCCTGGCTGAACGACGCCGTCGGCCGGCACGTACGCTCGGAACACGTCTATCGCGCCATCGAACAGGCCAGCGGCGGACCGGTTGCCGAGGGCGCGGTCGGTGCGGGCACCGGACTTATCACCTGCGATTTCAAGGCCGGCATCGGCACCAGCTCACGCCGGGTCGAGCTTTCGCGCTCGGGCGGCGAAACCGGGCCGAGCTTCAACCTCGGCGTGCTCGTGCAATCGAACTTCGGCATCATGCGCTCGCTGTGCATCGCGGGCGTTCCCGTCGGTGAGATCCTGGCGCCTGACTTCGCCGACGACGGCAAGCGCGTGCGCAACGCCGGTTCAATCATCTGTGTTGTCGCGACCGATGCGCCCCTATTGCCGTCGCAAATCTCGCGTCTGTGCAAGCGCGCTGCCCTGGGCATCGGCCGCGTGGGCTCCTTTGCTGCGCACGCCTCGGGCGAAATCATCATCGGCTTTTCCACCGCAAACAAACTTCCGCGTGCGAGCTCCGGCATGATCCACGCGATCGAAGTCCTCCTCGACGACGCGTGCGACGGCCTTTACGAAGCCGTCGTGGAATGCACCGAGGAAGCCATCCTGAACGCCTTGTGCATGGCCGACGACATGCGGGGACAATCCGACCATTTTGCTCCCGCCTTGCCACTCGACGATCTGCGGGACATTCTGACGCGCCATCGCGCCGCACGCGAGCGGTAGTGCTGTCCGCCATGCGCATTGGATTTCTCGCTGGCCCGATTCCGACCCTGCAGCCGACCTTTGCCGGCATTCACCTGGCCTGGGCCGCCCACCGGCGCGGACACGAAGTCCGCTTTGTGACGCCGGATGACCTGTCGTTCCTCGACGACGGCAGCGTGTTCGCGACCACGCTGCGGGTGCGCGCCGGCGACTACGCCAAACCTGCCGACTACTACCGCGCCCTGGTTTCCGGCGACGCTGTCCGCGAGGACGACACGCTGTCCGGCTTCGAGGTCGTCTTCATTCGCTACAACCCCTTGCGCGAGCCGCGCACGTCCCCGCCCTCGCCCATGCTCGACTTCTGCTGGCGTTTGCGCTTGGGGGGCACCTTCGTGGTGAACGATCCCGAGGGGGTGTTTCGCGCATGGGGCCGGTTTTATCTTTCTGATTTGCCGGCGTCGGTTCACGCTCGAACGCTGGTGTCGCGCTCACCGGAAAAGATCAAGTCGTTCTTGCGTGACTTGGACGGAAACGCGGTGCTCAAGCCTTTGGCTCACGCGGGCCGCGAGAAGGTATTCCGCGTCCGGCACGGGCAAAGTCGTAACCTCAATCCCATCATCACCGCCATCACCAAAGACGGCTACGCGGTGGCGCAGGAATACCTGCACGAGGCCGAAGAAGGAGAGAAGCGCCTGCTGCTTCTCGCGGGCGATCCGATTCGCGACGGCAACCAAGTGGCCATTTATCGCCGGCTGCCGGGGCTCGCCGAGAGCTCCAAGAAGAAACTGAGCCTCAAACGGCGCCGCTGCGCTTTCGGCGCGGCAGAAGAACGCGTCTCGGAACTGCTTCGGCCGAAGCTTCTGGCCGACGGCCTCCACTTCGTCAGCGTCGATCTGGCCGGCGGCAAAATTCTTGAGCTCAACGCATTTTCCCCGGGTGGCATTCACTCGCTGCGCGAGATCTATCGCATGAACGTCGCACAGATCATTCTGGTCGACCTGGAACGACGCGTTCGCCTGCGCCAGACCTACCGTGGCACGCGAGACCCCGAGGCCGCCGGAGTGGTATAAAGGAGCTAGGCCGCAGCATAGGTGTCAAAGTTCGAGCAACCTTCGCAAAAGAGAGAGCGCGCGTGGTCGACTACGATTTGAAAGCCAGGCGGGAGCGGGACAATGGCTCCATGCCCGTGGCGCCTTTGCCGGTCGCCGAAAGCCACAACGGCGTGCCGGAAGGCCCGCTGGTCGAGGAGATTTCCATTCCCAATCCAGCGGTCGAACCGGGCCCCATCCTCACCCTGTCCGCCGAGGAGATCACCCGGTTCTTCGTGCGCTCGCGCCGAGACCAAGACACCGAACGGTGGGACGTGCGCTTGGATGCGGCCCTGCGCGAGATCCTGGAACGCGCCAACGACTTCGTGCCGTCGGAGGCGGGCGGCATTCTGCTCGACGATCCACGTGCCACGCTGGCAGGCGTACGAACGCCGCGGCTCACCTTCATCGCGGTGTACGGTCCGGATTCGGGGCAGTTGCTTGGCAAACGCATCCCGTCGGATCGCGGTTTCGTCGGGCAGATTTACCGTTCGGGAACGCCGTATCGCAGCGACCACCTGGACGGGGACGATCCTCTTCTCAATTTGCTCGGCCGCACGCCGGACCCGACGACATCCGTGTCTGTCATCGGCGTGCCGGTGTTGGTGGGCGATTCGATCTGTGGCGTGCTGGAGCTCACCAACCGGCGCTCGGGGAGTCCCTATTCGGCGCGCGACCACGAGCTTCTGCGCATCTTTGCCGCATACATGTCGTCGTCAATTCAGAACGCGCTCGACGCCCTTCGCGCGCGCGCGATGGCCCGGCTGGATCACCTGACCGGCCTTTTCAACAGCCGGTACTTCCACGTACGTTTGCAGGACGAAATCGCACATGCCGACCACAACGGCACCGACCTTTCG
>PMLH01000257.1 GCA_003159055.1 Myxococcales bacterium | reverse complement strand
CCCAGAGTAGTCGATCCAGAAGGCAGACGGCCCGTTCTTGCGGTTGTCCAGGTGGACGAAGACCGAGTTCGGATAGTAGCCAACCCCGACGTGGTCGTAGGTCTGGCGCAGGAAGTCACGCAGCACGGTATTGGGAATACTGGCCATGCGAAAGTCACAAGCCAGCCCCTCCTTGTGCGGGCTTTTGGGGTTGCGAGCAACCTTCGGGTGGCGATAACCGGACACGACTTCCATGCGGTGCCCTTCGAAATGGCGTGCGGTCTTGTACAGCAGTTGGGCCAGACGCCCGTCCATCTTGTGCACAGCCCCGGTCAGGTGGCAACGCATGAACTTGTCGAATCGCTTTTGCCACCCCTTGATGGGACGCCCCCGGTCGTCCTGAAACCTGAGCATCAGGGTCTCTTTGGTATTGATGTGGTAAAGCTCGACAGCAGCATAGCGCGACAGCTTCTTCGGCTTCTTGGCTGACTTGGCGGAGGCCTTGCTTGCGGGCGCGCTCTTCTGTGGCGCCGCGCTGGCGGCGCCGGACATCAGCTGGATTGCAATGGCAAGAACTGCGAGACGGAACAAGAGAGCCCAATCATGGCAAGGGTCAACCCCTGGACGTCAACTTCTTTTGCAGATTGGACAGCAAATCCCACGCTGCCCGGGGCGAAAGGTCGTCGAGATCCGCGGCTCGCAATGCAGAAAGGACGTCATCCGAGTGCGGATCCTGCCGAGGCGGGGTCGGCGGGCTCGATTGCGGTGCTGGTCGTGCGAACAGCGACAACTGCGGGACGTCGTCGGATTCCGGGTGCGCCGGGGTCGGGCCCCCGCTGTCATGACTGCCGCCACCAAGCTCGAGACGTGCCAAGATGGCGCGCGCCCGCGCGACCACGGTGGCAGGCAGCCCGGCCAGGCGCGCGACCTCGACGCCGAACGAGCGGCTGGTCCCGCCGGGGTTGAGCTTGCGCAGAAACACCACCTCGCCCTTCCATTCCTGCGCAGCCACGCTGACGTTGCGCACGCGCGGGTGGGTTTCCGAAAGCGCGCACAGCTCGTGGTAGTGGGTGGCGAACAACGTGCGCGCGGACAGGCGGTCATGCACATGTTCTGCCACCGCCCAAGCGATGGACACGCCGTCGTAGGTCGACGTGCCACGCCCGATTTCGTCGAGGATGATCAGGCTCTTGCGGGTGGCGTGGCGGAGGATATGCGCGGTTTCCCGCATTTCCAAGAGGAAGGTCGATTCGCCACGCGCCAGGTTGTCGCCCGCACCCACCCGGGTGAAGACCCGATCGCAAAGTCCGATGCGCGCCCTTCGGGCCGCGACGAAGCTGCCCATCTGAGCCATGATGCTCGCGAGCGCGACCTGCCTTATCAGGGTCGACTTGCCGGCCATGTTCGGGCCCGTGATGAGCAGCATCTGCTCGCCGTCGGTGTCGAGGCGAACGTCGTTGGGCACGAATCCGCCGGCGGCAGACAGGCGCTCGACCACTGGGTGGCGGCTGTCCGAAAGCTCGATGACTTCGGATTCGTCGACCATCGGGCGGCAGTAGTCGTTGCGGTGGGCCTGCTCGGCCAGCGCAGCCAGCACGTCGGCGGCGGCCACCCTGCTGGCCAAGCCCAACAGACGCTGCGACTGGGCGCCGACCTCGTCGCGCAGACGCGTGTAGATCGACAGCTCCAGGCCGATTCGCTTTTCATCGGCGCTCAGGATCTTGGATTCGTAGCCGGCCAGCTCGGGCGTCACGAAGCGCTCGGCGTTGGCCACGGTCTGCTTGCGGGTGTAGTCGTCTGGGACGTTCGCGAGGTGCGAGCGGGTGATTTCGATAAAATAGCCGAAAACCGAGTTGTACTTGACCTTCAGCGAAGAAATTCCGGTCCGCTCGCGCTCGCGCGTTTCGATGGCCAGGATACCCTCTCGACCGCCGCTGGCGATGGCGGAGAGCTCGTCCAATTCGGCAGACACGCCCGGCCTGATGTAGCCGCCGTCCTTGGTCAAGGCTGGGGCATCGTCGCGCAGCGTGGACGCGATTCGTTCCGCGACGTCGGCGCACATGTCCGCGCCGAGGTCGAGCAAGTCGGCCGATGGTGCATCCGCCGCGGCCACCGCAGGAAGCGCGTCAGTTGCCTGCAGAAGGGTCGCACGCAGCTCGGGCAGCCGCGCCAGCGACTTGCCGAGCACAACCAAATCTCGCGGCGTCGCCACGCCCAGCCGGGCTCGCGTGGTTAGGCGTTCGAGGTCGCCAAGCTCGCCCAGGAGCTTGCGCGCCGCCTCGCGCACCGACTGCCGCGCCACCAGACGCTCGACCGCATCCTGCCGACGACGAATCTGCCCCACGTCGACCAGTGGAAAAAGCAGCCAGCGCCGCAGGAGCCGTCCGCCCATCGCAGTGACCGTCACGTCGAGGAGATCCAGCAGCGAGCCCTGTCGCCGACGGTCGATCATGGTCTCGACCAACTCGAGGTGCGCGCGAGCCTGCTCGTCGATGATCAGGAAGTCGTCGCGCTTGAAGAGCCCGAGCTGCGCAAGCGGCAGCGGCGCCGAGAGCTGCGTGCCGCGCAAGTAGTGCACGACCCTAGCCGCAGCCGAAGCCACCACCGGCATCGTCTCCAACGTTTGCCGGTCGAAACCCGCGCCCAGGACCTCGGTCAGGACTTGCAGCGGCGGGGCCTCGTCGGCGAGGTCCAGGTTCGTCTGCGCCAGATGCCCGTAGGCGCGACGAATGATGGCGGCCAAATCGCGGTCCGGCTTGGCAATCAAGATCTCGCGCGGTTCCACCCGGGCAAGCTCGTCCAGCAGCCCCTCCGTGGTCGCACAGTAGGTGGCGCGAAAATCCCCCGTGGTGACGTCGGCGAAAGCCAGGCCGTAGCCGTCGCGAGGCTCGCCGACCACGGCCGCCAGGTGGTTGGGCGCACGCGGCTCAAGCGATTCCTCGTCGAGGATCACGCCTGGCGTGATGACCCGAACCACCCCGCGCTTCACCATGCCCTTGACCAGCTTGGGATCCTCGAGCTGCTCGCAGATGGCAACCCGGTGCCCAAGCTCGGTCAGGCGCTGGACGTAGTTGCGCGCAGAGTGATGCGGCACCCCGCACATCGGGGTGGGATCCTCCTTGCCCTTGTCGCGCGACGTGAGGGTCAGCGAGAGGACGCGGGCGACGTAGACCGCGTCCTCGTAGAACNNGAACATCTCGTAGAAATCCCCGAGTCGGAAGAACAGTATGGCGTCGGGGTACCTCGCCTTGATGTCGAGGTACTGGCGCATCAGCGCCGTGGTACCGCTGTCCTTCTCGCTGCCCACCGCAGATTCATCCCCGTGCGAGGAGGATTCTGCCTGGCCTACTCCTTGGCAGGAGCAGTCGCGCGGGGCTTCTTGGCGGCCTTGCCGCCGGTGCGAGCAGCCTTCCTCTCGGCGCTCTGCCTCTTGAGGCGAGCCTTGAGCCTCTTCTGAGCCTTGAGGCGACGCATCTTCATTGACGTACGGTTGTCGTGCTTTCCCATGGAAGGGTCACTATTCGGAAAGAGGTGCCGTCTGTCAAGGAGCTTGCGCGGTTTTGCGCGGCATATCTAGAGGTTGTCGGGTAATTGCGGGCCGCCCGAAGGGCCGGCCCGCGGCTGGCGGCTCGCGGGCCGCGTGAGC
>PMLH01000418.1 GCA_003159055.1 Myxococcales bacterium | reverse complement strand
ACGCCATGGAGTTGCTCGAGGGAGGGGACACGCAGAAGCTGCTGGAAGAGCGGGGCCCCCTGCCAAGCTCGGTGGTCGCCCAGATCGGGGCGGAAGCCTCGACCGGACTCGGCGAGGCGGCGAGGGCCGGCATCATCCACCGCGATGTGAAGCCGGCCAATCTCGGCATCTCGCGCCACGGCGTCCTGAAGGTCACAGATTTCGGACTGGCCAAGTCCTATGCCGCGGACAAGAGCCTGACCGCGCGAGGAATGGTGGTCGGCACCGCGGACTACATCGCGCCAGAGCAAGCCAGGGGCGAAGAGCTGGACGAGCGCGCGGACGTGTACGCTCTCGGCTGCACCCTGTTTCACCTGCTCACCGGACATCCGCCGTTCCGTGCAACACCGGGACCTTCTGTGAAGGAATACCTGGAAGTGATGCGCATGCACTTGTCGGCGCCCACGCCAGACCCGCGCGTCGAGTTTCCCGACACAGATCCGGAACTGGCCGAGGCCATCTGCGCCATGATGACCAAGGATCGCAATCGTCGCCCCACCTTCATCGAAATCGCACGGCAACTCGCTCGCATCGCCGATCGTTTGGGTGGCGAGCTGCCGCGGGTCACTCGTCAGCTTTTCTTGGTCACCGCAGAATCGGTGACAGGTATCGGCAGCAGCGGGGGATCGGTTGACCGCGCACCGAAGACACGCGCCTGGCCGAGGCTTCTGGCTTTCGGCCTGATCCTGGCCGCTGCCGTCGGGTTGGCCATCGTGCTTGGCAGGTAGGTTGTAGTCCACGACCCGTCGCGGCCGCGGGAAAGGATGCCGGCAACCGGCGTTCACGACACTATTCAGTTGGGCAGGCCCTGGGGGGAATTCGACGTTCACAAGGGGTCGCGGCTGGTGTTTCGCGGCTCCTGGCGTTTGCTGGCTTCAATCAGCGGCGATTACTTCGCCGTCGTCGGGGTGGTCCGCGACGGCGATAGTTACAAGATGGCTGGCATCGGCTCGGCCCAGTTCGTCCCAACGATGGTCGCGCGCGAGCAGATACCAGCAGTAAGTGCGGCGCCGGATCGCGGCCAGGCCGGCTTCTTGCGCCCCGTCGGGATGGGCGGCGACGTGTACCTCGCCTATGAGGCGGAGTCCGTCGCCGACGCGGGTCAGGCGGAGATCAGGGTGCAGCCACTCGGACTACAAGTCATCGATGCTGGCGTGGTGGGGGTGACCGAAATGAGCCTCGACGAGCTCGATCTCTTGCTGCCAGCCGAGTAGGACAACGACTACGGCATCAGTGTTTCCGGATTGGACCCCTGCTTGAACATGAAGACCGCGTGCATCTTGCGCCACGCGGCGAAGCCGTCGCTCTGGCTGTTGACTCTGAATGGAATGAAGGCAGCGGCGCCAGTCGTCTCGATAGCGGCTAGGTTCTCGTGGGCGAGGTAGGCTTTGTCCGCCGATGCCAAGGTCCAGGCGGCCCGAGTTACAGATCCTAGGCGTGGACAGCATCGAGCCCAAGCACCGCTCTTAGTCCATCCGCGCCGCTGTCTGCGAGCGCTTCGTCGGAGACGTCGATCACCTTTCCACAGTGTTTTGAGAGGAATTCAACCGGGCGCGGATCCATTTCTCCGTCCTGATTCGAGACAAGCGCGACCAACTGACATCCGTGGTCGATCTTCATTGCGCTGTCAAACGCCCACGCAGCAGAGTGAAGTGGCTCCCATACGAGCTTTTCGCTTCGCCCCAAAGAGACGTGCTTCATCCATGTGTTCTTGCCATTCTTGTATTTGAAATCGAAGACGATGTGGTCGTCATCCGCTGTCCCAGGCAATACTTGGTTGCGTTCGACCTTGTCGGATATGTCCAGTTTGTTGAAGACCTGCTCGATCACGGATTTCACGGATTCGCGCCTTTGCTCGACGTAAACCTCTTCGGAATCAACAAGCTGATGGAAAAGTTCATCAGCGAAGTTCTCTGGTTCTGTCAGTTCGGAACCGACGATTCTCTCTCCACCGAACTCCAGGATGAAGTTGTCGTCTGGTCGCGCGCCCCCAAGGAGCCCCTGAATGTCACCTTTCCTTGCCGCGTACTCCCAATACGTGATCCATGCCCGGTAGTTGTCGACCGACTTTTGGAACTTGGTCTTGTTCCCATCGATTTTCCCGTCAGTTTTATCCCTGCCGCGAAAGCGCAGGTATGGCTTCCCATCCTTCAGCAGGATGACGCCGATATTCCTCGGCTCACGCCGTTTCATATCGGGGATGTATTTTGCGATAAGCCACTTGGCGTTCATGTGAGCACCATCTGCCCCTTCAAATTCGGGAGCTTTTTGAACATTTCTAGCAGCCTAGACGCTCGATGCTCTAGGAATTCGATCAGTTGTATTTCCTCATCCTCAGAAATCGCCTTCGCTCTTCTGGCCTCCTCGAAGATCGGTCGCATCATCGCGTTCCTGGAAGCGCACACCATTCCGATGCGTCCAGAAAAAGACGTGAAAGCGTCGTAGCTTGTGATGTACGGTGCTAAACACCCGTTCAGTATAACATCGTCTCGTACATTCGCTAGGCGGTCTAGGCGCCTGCCACCGTTCGCGCCGAAAAGTGACTGATCATGGTCGAAGATCATGGGGGCCGTGTGGCCTCTCACATAGGCCAGATTCCTTTCGTGCCTATCCTCGTTTGCGATCCAGCAGTCGAAAATCACGATCTCGGCCGCCAAGGTGGGCTCGTCTTCTGCAAAGCTCTCTGGAACGATCGGAGCTAGCGAGTCTCCCTTGGCTCCAAATCTCAGGCATCCATAGGCTTGCGCGAACAACGGAGATAACCCGATTGGATGGGCCAACTACTTGTGGAACCAGGGCATGGATGACAACGTTGCGTCCATCAGGACGTATGCGGGGTATTGGGTCGTCTATGCTGACCCCAATCAAAGCGGAGCTGCAGTAGCATTGGCTCCTAACGGATGGTACAAGAATTCAGGGGAGATCACCCTGTCGGGGATCTCGTCGCTAGCATTCGGGTGGGCGGCTTGGAATTTTTGAGTAGCGCGTCTCCCGGGGCACAGCCATCCACTTCACCCCGCCGATGGA
Source organism: Myxococcales bacterium (assembly GCA_003159055.1). The sequence goes on along the minus strand of PMLH01000418.1, from coordinate 9,846 downwards.
ATTAGCGGCTGAGTCGTATGGGGATGGTCCCGCCGTATGGCAAGCTGTGGCACCGCGCACATCCACCTCAGTTGCCAAAGCCGACTTCGCTACGACCGTTGAAAGAGAGGGCTGCATAGCGTAAGATAGATATGGATTTCTCTGTGTGCCGTAGAAAGACTAACCCTCCCGCGCCACCGCTCGATACTTGGACAGAAAGAGGACCTGCTCATGTCCATTGGCCTTCGTCATATTGCTTCTCTCCCGTTCCTTTTTCTCGCAGCTTGCTCAGAAGACGACCTTGGCGTCAGATCCATTGATGCGGCCTCCGACGTTGGCGGAGGATCGGGTGGTGCTATGCCGATGGATCTGGCGATGGCGCCGCAAACCGCGCCTACACTGGAAACCGGCGTCGATCAAACGGCGTTAGCCGCTGCCGTGACGCCTGAGGTGATTCAAATGGTCGGCGGTGCCGCCGACACTATTCGGTTGGGCAGGCCGTGGGGGGAATTCGACGTTCACAAGGGGCCGTGGCTGGTGTTTCGCGGCTCCTGGCGTTTGCTGGTCGCGCTCGGCGGCGAGTACGTCGCCATCGCCGGGGTGGTCCGCGACGGCGATAGCTACAAGATGGCTAGCATCGGCTCGGCACAGTTCGTTCCAACCATGGTCGCGCGCGAGCAGATACCGGCCGTGAGTGCGGCGCTGGATCGGGGCCGGGCCGGCTTCTTGCGTTCCGTCGGGATGGGCGGCGACGGGTACCTCGCCTATGAGGCGGAGTCCGTCGCCGACGCGGGTCAGGCAGAAATCAGGGTGCAGCCACTCGGATTGCAAGTCATCGACGCTGGCGTGGTCGGGGTAACCGAAATGAGCCTCGACGAGCTCAATCCCTTGCTGCCAGCCGAGTAGGACAACGACTACGGCATGCCGTGAGCGGGAGCGGTAGCGTGCTCGGTGCGCGTGGCGCGGGTTGCGTGGGCGTTTCCCGGGTGCGCGAGCGCCAGGCGACTCGCGATCCGCGTTCCCCACACGAGCTCGCCCACCCTCACGCCCACGGGGCCCGCGACTCGCGAGCCGGATCCCCACAAAGGCTCGCTTAATGCCACTGGGGACCCTACCCCTGACCGTTCTGCCGTACCGACACCGCCAGCCGGGCGACGCTCTTGAGCACGTGCGGAACCCGCTTGAGCAAGTTGATCGACGGTGGCCGCTTTTCGTGCACGGCGAAGGGAATCTCGACCACCTTCTTCTTTTCCCGGTGCGCCCGAATCACGAATTCGCTGGCGAACACGTCGCGGTCGAGGATGCAACGCTTGGCGGTTTCCAGCAGCTCCTCGCGCTTGAAGGCCTTGAGGCCGTGCGTATCGGTTCCACGAAAGTGGCAGACGGCGCGCAGAAGCCCGTTGTAGACCCTGGTTCCCAGACGCCGAACCATCGGCCGCTGATCGTTCGAGCCCACCATCGCCTTCGAGCCAACCACGAAGTCCGTGTCGGTTCGTTCGAGAAGCGCCAGGGCGCGGGCGTAGAACTGCGTGTCGCACAGATCAATCTCGTCGCAGATCACGATGCGGCCGCGCGCTGCCAAAATCCCGGTCTTCATGGCGAGCCCGTAGTTCGGCTGCCCGACCGAGATCAGGTGAACCTCCGGGTACTCGGCTTCCAGCTCTTTGCCGATCTCGACCGTGCGATCGCGCGAGCCGTTTTCGCACAGGAGCAGCTCGTAGCTGAACCCGAACGGCCGCAGCTTTTCACGCAATTCCAGCACCGACCCGCGCAGGATGCCCTCCTCGTTGTAGATGGGGATCACGATGGAAACGTCGGGCGTCTTGCCAGTGGCGTCGGTCATGCGGGGGCTCCTTGGGCAGCGTCGATGGAGGCCGCAACCTCGCGTCCGGCGAGCAGCGCGTCCTCCATCGAATTGTAGGTCCACGACCCGTAGCGGCCGCGGGAAAAGATGCCGTGCGATTCGAGAAACGCGAAGATCGCGCTGGTGGCCGCGTAGTAGTGATCGTCGAACACCACGTACGCATAGTCGATTTCGCGGGCGTCGGCGAACAGCACGTCGTCGGGCGACGCGATGGCGCCCATCTCGGCCAGGCCTTGCGCCGACTCGCGCACGGTGGATTCGCTGACGGGACCGCGGTCGGCCAGCTCGACGTAGAAGGACCCACCCCCGCGCGGCGCCATGCTGGCGACGGCGTTGCTGAAGATCCCGACGCGATAGAATGGATAGCGCTTCTCCGGCACGTAGACCCAGTGCCAATCCGCCGTGGGCGCCGAGCGCGTGGCGAGATCCAGGTAGCGCAGGGTCGTACAACGCAGCCGGCTGGCGTGTTCCTCGATCGCCTTGGGCAGTCCGGGCATCCGTCGCAGCAACTCAGGCAAGGCCAGCGTCGAGACCAGCGCCGAGTAAGAGACCCTCTCGCCGCCCACCAGAACCTCGCGCCGCTGGTAGTCGACCTGGTCAAGACTCGCCGACGTGCGCACCTTGGCCGGATCCAGCCGCCCAGCCAGCGCGGCCGCGAAGGTCTGGATGCCGCCCTGCTTGGGGTAGACGAACGAGGCGTTGTACCCGAGCGCGCCGGCGTTGGCACCCACCGCCCCCGCCACCACCTGTTCCAGGTTGGGCAAGGGAACGAAGCGCGAGCACCACGCCGCCGTGATTTCCTTGGGCGCCACGCCCCACAGGCGCTCGTTGTAGGGAATCATGAAGTGCTTGGAAATGCCGGCGCCAAAGTGGCGCAGGCAGTATTCCTCGAAGTTCTTTGGCTCGGGCTGCCCGGCCGGCGCTAGCCTGGCCGCGATCACGCCGAGCAGGCATTCCTTGACCACCTCGGGCGGCAACCCGTAGAGGTTGGCTTGGAACGGGTACAGCGTGGTCGCGCCGTGAGAGAAGATGCGCGCCTTGCGTTCCACCTGGACCATCTGTCCGGGCAGCACTTGGCCGACCAGCTCCTTCATGCCGGGGTCGCGCAGATGCAGCCAGTGTCCGGTGCGATCGAAGAAATAGCCATTCTTCTCGCGCGTCACGGCCAGCCCGCCGAGATTCGGTTCCCGCTCGAACAGCACCCACGGCTTCTTCAGGTGGATGGCGGTCGAGATCCCGGTCAGGCCTCCCCCCAGGATTACAACGCTTGCGGCTGATGATTCTTCCTGTGGGCTGTTCATGCGGAAACTCGACTGACGACTGCCTATCACGCGCGGCGCATGAACGGCAACCTCGGATCTGTCAACGCTTGTGCCTACGAGCCGGGCAAACTCGCCAAAAAACTTTCGCCGCACCCTTTGAGTTGCGCACCGGACCTATCGATGCGCACCGGCAGCATCGCCCGCGCCTTCACGATGCTGTAGACGATGAAGGCTAAGATCATGACCAGCGCGACCGGAAACAGCGCCGGTTCGGAAAACACCGCCGCAACGACGATCAGCGCGAGCGATAGAACGATTCCTGAAAGGCCAACCAGGATGGCGCGGTTCCTGCGGCGCTTGTGCTCGGCACATAGGCCAAACGTGACGTCTGCGTGACGACGCACGAACAGCGACACGACCGCGTAGAGAACGATGTTGAGCAGCACCAGCACGAACCACGCTTGGTGGTGCCAGTAGAAGCGCGCCTTCTTGAGGGGCTCGTGCACCTCCGCGTTGCACTTCACACACCGGGGCGGAAGCGTGGCGCCGTGCCGAGCCATCAAGATCGCGCCCGAGCGCCAATAGGGTCGGTCTGAAATGCCATCCCCACCAACGCCAGCGTTCACATCCGATCGCGGTGCCGCGTACGGGTTGTTTTGCATGGCCATGGCACATCAAGAGTATCACGAGGCCGCTGCGGATGACGCAGCCATCACCGTCCGGTAATGTCGATGGTCGTCGAGCCTGTGCCACCCGAGGTCTCGACTGTGCTGGCCATGCGACACCGATGGCGGCAACCGCACCAAACCGGACCACAATCCCCAACCGGCGACGCATGCCCTTGGCCCGATCAGCCGTCGTCGGTCAAGAACTCCGCGGTGACTCTTTGACGGGTATCGCGGGCCGCAGAAAATCTCACGAAGTAGTAGACGAGCGGCGAGTCCGTCACCGACCAAAGCCGTCGCCGGTATGCAGGCTCGTCCACATTCAGCGCATGTTCGTCGACCCGACCGCCTCGCTCGCGCACGAAGCGCCTGGCGGCCACCCGGTCGTCAAAGGACAAACGCTCGCTCGTACCCGGCGGCACAACCTCCCAAATGAAGCGACCGTTCCATCCCACAACGTCGTAGGCGAAGGCCCCAAGTACCTGAACGCCAACCGAATACGCAAGGAGCCCCGCAAAAACCGTCTTCAGCACCCTGCTGGACGACACCACCCCGGCCACGGGGAAGGACACGAATGCGAGCAGGATGGCGAGGTCGACGATGGGTCGGTAGCCGAAACACCACCCTCCCCACCAATCGAACCACTTGGCCGCCAAGACGAGCAAGAGCAGCGCCGCCACGGCCAGCGGACGCAGATCCTTCCACGCAGGGTCGCGAAAGGCCCGCCCTGCGCCCCACACGGCAAAGGCCGCGATCGGTGTGTACACGAAGAGCCCGCGGGCCGGACTTGCAAGAAGCCCAGGCATCCCCACCCACAACGGCGTTTGCCAGACGTTGGCCTGCCCGGTCTTCACCTTCGCAACCTCGGAACCTATGCCGAGCTGGCCAAGCGAGAAGATCGAGCCGAAGGCATAGTGGTTGTAGGCGAAAAGGACCAGTGCCACTGGCAACCCTCCAAGCAGGAATCCCAGAAGACGCCGTCGATCGGCGATGAGCAGGTGGACGCCCACGCAGGCCACGACCAACACGACGGTCGGTCGACAGAAGACGGCCAGTCCGAAACCGAGGCCCGAGAGCACGTCACGGCTCTTCCCGTTGTTCGCCAGCAGGAAATAGGCTCCCATGGCCAGGAACATCTCGCACGGGCCGTGCTGCCACAGAGCCTGGCTGCTGATTGAGAAGGCGCACGTGCCAAGACCGTAGGCCAATGCGACAACCGCCGCGGATCGGTACGACAGGCGCCGCGAGGCGGCTCCATAGAGAAAAAGCACGCCTCCCGCCACCGACAAAGCCGCCGCGAGCTTCGCCAGCCACCACAACAGATCCACCCTGCTCCCAAGATCGATCACCAGTGCCCTGACCGGCGCCACCACCGGCAAGGCAAACAGTCCAGCGCCGAGGCCAAAGGTGTTGGCGTACTTGCCTGGATACCGCGTGGGCACGAGGTAGTACAAGGGCTCGTCGACCCGAATGCGGCCCTGGGCGTAGGCGTCCCTCGCTGGCTGTCCCTGGTAGGTTGCCCGCCAATCTCGAAAGCGAGCCGTCTTCTTTCCCTCGGGCGTCTGCGCGGCGAAGACGAACATCTTGGGGTTGTCTTCCGGCGTGAAGAACACGGTGCCGTGCTCAAGCAGCCGCAGGGCGAGATGGACGTTCGCAGTGGCGTCGTTTCCTGGCTGCGACTGGCCGGTGACAAGATAAACCAGCAAGCAGAGGCCGGAAACCATACCCGCCAAGATTGCGGGACGACGGCTTGGCGCCGATTGCGGTGGCGCGGCTTTCGAATTCAGTCCGGTTGCCACCGGGAGATTGCGCTTTCGAGAGTGACGGCTCATGGGCTAGGCCAACTGAAGGTGCGGCGGCAGTGTATCCCATCATCCGCTACAACGGACGAGGGGAACCTCGCCGCTGTTTGACGCCTCGCTCCCTACCCAGAACGTTCGCAGGATCCTTGGCAGCTCGGAGAGCAGCTGAACGAGCCACCGACTGTGTATAGTGCGCCATTGATGAGCCGATCTACCCGACCGCCAGCCCAGCGACGAGCCGCCCAGCGGGGCGAGGCTGCAGCGCCCGAAGCTCCGCGAACCGACGGCCCTACTTCGTGGCGACAGTTGCTTGCAGACGTGTTCGCACCCTTCGCACTCTCGCGCCTCCTGCTCGGCTTCGTGGCGTGGCTCTTTGCAGACCAGCCGCGCGGCCTTACCTGGATTCCGCAGTTTTCTCAGCGGGGATGGGCGTACTCGCCGGTTCGGTGGATCGACATGTGGGCACGCTGGGACTCCGAATGGTATCTGGGCATCGTCAAGAACGGCTACCAGGTGGGCGGGTACGCCATCGGCGAGTACAGCAGCCTCGCGTTCTTTCCGATCTATCCACAGGCGGTACGGCTGCTGTATCGCCTATTGCCCACAGCGTGGCAGGGGAATCAGGCCGCCCTGGTGCTCGGGCTCATCGTCGCCAACCTTTGTGCAGTCGGGGCCGTGGCGATGCTGTACTGGCATGTTCGCGTGCGTTTCAACGATCGAGCCATGGCCGAGCGGTCGGTCCTCTTCCTTCTGGTCTTTCCGACTGCATTCTTCTTGGGTTGCTTTTACACCGAGTCGGCCTTCCTTCTCATCGCCGTGGCTGCCTACCATATGGCTTGGCGACGGCGCTGGGCAGCTGCCGGCATCCTCGGCGGACTACTTTCGGCCACGCGGCCAGTCGGCGTACTTATGGTGCTGCCGTTCCTCTGGATCCAGCTAGAGGATGCGGAATTCAGAATCAAACAACTGGTCAGACGTGCCGGGTGGCTGGCGCTGGTGCCAGCGGGATTCGTCGCGTACGCGATCTACCTTTGGCGTGTGACAGGTGACGTCGGGGCAGTGCTGCTTGCACAGCGGGGCTGGCACAAGGAATTTGCGTCCCCGCTGGCTCTGTTCGGGGCCCCGCCGACGCCATATGGTGACATCGTCCAGGTGGATCGTGCGCTGACGCTGGCTTTCGCTGCCGCTGCGGTCTGGCTGCTCAGCCGACGTGCATGGCGCGCCGATGGGCTGGTTGTCTGTGTCATGCTTGCTGCCTTCGTCTTTACTGGCACGCCCATCTCGGCGTCGCGATACTTGTTGGTGGCTTTTCCGGTTTTCGTGTGGTTGGCCCAGCGGCGGTCGGAGGCTGTGCGGCAGGCTTACGTTGCCATGGGCGTGGCCGTGCAGACCGCGCTCTGGGTCTGCTGGGTGCTCATGCGCTGGGTAGCGTAACAGACAGAGCAGGGGGCTGGCCTCCCGCCCTGCCCCTGCCAGCCCGGCTACGGCAGGTGGAGTCGCATGCTCGAATCATGGCAGCTGTTGCAGTCGCCAGTCGTCACCGTCGCGGGCATCAACGCAGTGTCGGGGCACTTGCTGACCTGGACCGTGGCGGGAAATGCGATCGAGCTGGTGGTGTAGAAGTTGCCGCTCGAGCCGGTCACCAGGGTGGTCTTCTTGCCGCTGTTGTCCGTCACCGTGACGGTCGCCCCAGAAACCGCGCTACCGCCGGTCGCGGAGCTATAGACCGTACCACCGAGGGTAATGTTCGGGCTCTGCTTGCTGCCGTGGCAGCCCAGACAGGCCTGCCCTGGGTTCATGCCGCTCGACCCTGGATTGGCCGCAGGAACACAGGCAGTTGAGGATCCACCCGCGCCGGTTGCACCGCCGGTCCCCTTTGCACCGCCCGTGCCAGGGGGCGGCGAGGAAGCTCCGCCCGTGCCAACCGCGCCGCCCNNTCCGCCGGGACCGCCGCCGGCCCCGGCGCGGGAATCGGTGCCGCCGCCGTCCGCGCCTCGTCCCGCGTCCGTCGCGGCATCCGAGGTATTGCCGACGCCGCCCGCGCCTCCTGAGTCGCCACCTACGGCAAAACCGCCGGTTGCTGCGCCAGCCGCGCCACCCTTGCCAATCTCGGACAAGCCGCCCAGGCCAGGGCTACTCGATCCACCCGCGCCGCCGCCACTAAAGACAGCAGAACTGCCGCCATTTCCGATCGTGCCGCCGCTCGCCCCAGGTGTGCCGCCGGAAACCACCGCCGTGGAACCCGAGCCGCCACCGCCGGGTGAACTGGTTCCTCCGCTTCCTTGATTGGAGAGGGAGCTGCCGTAGTTGCAGCCAAACAGGGTGATCGCCAGGACGCAGACTGTCTTCTTCATGATCGACTTGTTCCTCCACATCGAAAAAAGCAGGCAGACAAATAGGGGAATTCGGATGAGGAAATACCTCATTATAAGACCCATCAATCACGAAAAGGGTTCTGCCGACGATCTCTGAATCCACATAAACCCTACACGATTGGTCCGATTTCTGTCCACATCNNCAGCCGACGGGCGACCTTCCGTCCACCAGCCACCAGCCCGGTGTCCCTCGGCAATGCGACGGTTTGGGCCGAATCCGAAGTAATTCCGACAAAGTGGTTTAGTTCGTGCAATGCATGTGCAATTCAGCCAAACTGGCCGCAGCGCAGGGTAAGTATGAAAGGAAGCACGATGCCCCACCGATTGGCACTGGCAAGCTGGGCCGGTTTGTCCCGCACTTGGGTGGTTGCCGCTGGGCTTGGCATGTTGGGCCTTTGCTTCGGCTGTGCGAATGCCGAGGTGAGGCCACCGGAGACCAGGGATGACGCTGCCGTCAAGGGCACGGACCCGGACGCCACCAGCCCCAGCGACAAGAATCAGGCCAACGATGGTCAGACGACGACGGACAACAAGCCCGGCGGGGCGTGCGACCCGTTCTCGAATTCCGGTTGCTCGTCGGGCCAGAAGTGCACGGCGCTACGAAACGGCGGGAGCCTCTCGCTCGGTTGCGGCAGCAAGGGCGACAAGTCGGAAGGCGACGTTTGCACGCCCGAGATGCCGAACGACGTGCAAACCGGAGACGATTGCGGCGATGCCCTGGCGTGCTTCGTGTTCGAGAATGAGACACAGGCCACCTGCCGTCGCCTGTGCCCGACCAGCGGTACCGCCCATGCTTGCCCCACAGGTTCGGTCTGCAGCATCGGGTTGCCTGGACTGACCAGCTATGCCTCCTGCGGTCCCTCCTGTACGCCCCTTGAGCAGTCGGGATGCGCTTCTGGGCAAGCGTGCTATCTGACGCCCGCCGGGGCTTTCTGCAAGACTGAAGGCTCCATCGCGGTCGGCAACGACTGCCCTGGGAAGGCCCCGAACGAATGCAAGGGCGGAAGCACGTGCGTAACCGGGCTGAGCAGCGGGAACAAGTGCCTGGCCTTCTGTTCCACCAGCGGCGGCTCGCCGAGCTGCCCGGGGGGCACGACCTGCACCAAGGTACCGGTAGACGACGTTTTCATGTCCGAGCCCGACGTCGGCACCTGCCGGTAGCCCGGCATTTTTCTCACTTTTCCCCCTCCCGGGATGGGTCGCAAATCATGCTATCGTGCGCCCATGCCTCCCTACCGCGCCCACTTCCGTTGCATCGCTCGCTGCGAGGGTGAATACGCCCTCGACCTCGTCATCTACCGCTGCCCGAAATGCGGCAACCTGCTCGAAGTCGTCCACGACATGGACGCGCTCAAGCAGCACAGCGCGGACGAATGGAAAGAGGTTTTCGAGGGCCGCTTCATGAGCTCCAAGTGGCCCTACGGGTCGGGCATCTGGGGCAAGCGCGAATGGGTGCACCCCGGCATCCGCGACGAGAACATCGTCTCGATGTTCGAGGGCGGGACGAACCTGTTCTGGGCGCAGCGTTACGGCCAGCAGCTTGGCGTCGAAGACCTCTGGATCAAGATGTGCGGAAACTCGCACACCGGGTCGTTCAAGGACTTGGGCATGACCGTGCTGGTGTCCGCGGTCAAGCAGATGATCGCCGACGGCAAGGAAATTTCGGCAGTGGCGTGCGCGTCGACCGGCGACACCTCGGCGGCGCTGGCCGCCTACGCCGCGGCAGCCGGCATCCGCGCCATGGTCATCTTGCCGCGCGGAAAAATCTCCACCGCGCAGCTCGTGCAGCCGCTGGCCAACGGCGCGACCGTGTTGGCGCTCGACGGCAACTTCGATGATTGCATGGCCGTCGTGCAGCGACTGGCCAACGAAGAAGGCGTGTACCTGGCCAACAGCATG
>PMLH01000087.1 GCA_003159055.1 Myxococcales bacterium | reverse complement strand
GGCCACAAGCTGGGCGAGTTTTCGCCGACGCGCATCTTCATCAACCACTCGGGCGATCGCAAAGCTGCCGCGGGCGCAGGGGCGCCTGCTGCCGCCGCGGGCGGCGCTGCGCCTGGGGCGGCGGCCGCGCCTGCTGCGGCTGCTGAGAAGAAGTAGGAAACAGAGGAAGACTCACATGGCACACGCAGTGTTGAGAAAGTTCCGCCAGTCGCCCCGCAAGGTGCGGATGGTTGCGGACATGATTCGTGGCCGGCAGGTTGCCGACGCCATGGCCATTCTGAACTTCCAGCAGCGCAAGGCCGCCAAGATGCTGAGCAAGGTGCTCGGCTCGGCGGTGGCGAATGCGACCGCGAACGAGAAGGCGGACGCCGATGCGCTCATGGTCACCAAAATCACAGTGGATCCGGGGCCCGTGGAAAAGCGCTGGCTAGCCCGATCCATGGGTCGCGCCAACCGTATCAATCGACGGACCTCCAACGTGACCATCGTGGTCGACGTTCCGTAGGAGAAAATAATGGGACAGAAAACCAATCCAATAGGCTTTCGCCTCGGCGTCGTCCGGGGGTGGTCCTCGCAGTGGTATTCCGAGAAGGACTTTGCGAAGTGGCTGCATGAAGATTTGCGGCTCAAGAAGTTCGTAAAGGAGAAGCTCGGTCACGCGGGCGTGGCCTCGGTCGAGGTTGAGCGCGCCGCGAACAAGGTGAAGATCAACATCTATACGGCTCGCCCCGGCATCGTAATCGGCAAGCGGGGCGCTGGCGTCGAGACCTTGAAGAAGGAAGTCCAGGGGCTCACCACCAGCGAGGTGTTCCTCAACATCCAAGAGGTTCGCAAGGCCGAGACCAATGCACAGCTTGTCGCCGAGAACGTGGCCACGCAGCTTGAGCGCCGCGTGGCTTTCCGTCGTGCGATGAAGAAGGCGGTGCAGACGGCGATGAAGTTCGGCGCCAAGGGCATTCGCCTCGCTTGCTCGGGCCGCCTGGGCGGCGCCGAGATGGCGCGCTACGAGTGGTACCACGAGGGGCGCGTGCCGTTGCACACCCTGCGTGCGGACATTGAATATGGAACCACCGAGGCGCATACCACCTACGGCGCCATCGGCGTGAAGTGCTGGATCTTCAAGGGCGAAGTTCTGCCCCAACGGGCTGGCCGCCTGGCCTAATCGCGGCGGAAGCGACGAGAGGAAGTCATGCTCGCACCAGATAGAGTCAAGTGGCGCAAACAGCAGAAGGGCAAGATGCGCGGGGTTTCCAAGGGCGGAACCTCGGTTTCCTTCGGCGAATTCGGCTTGCAGGCGCTGTCCTGCGGGTTCGTGACCGCACGGCAGATCGAGGCGGCTCGCACTGCGATTTCTCGCCACGTGAAGCGCGGTGGGAAGTTGTACGTCCGCATCTTTCCTGACAAGCCGATTTCCAAAAAGCCTGCTGAAACCCGCATGGGCAAGGGCAAAGGAACTCCGGAAGAGTGGGTCGCGGTCGTCAGGCCCGGCCGGGTCCTCTACGAGTTGGAAGGCGTGTCCGTGGAACTGGCGAAACAGGCGTTTCACCTCGCCAAGCACAAGCTGGCCGTGACCACGCGAGTTATCGGCCGGGAGCAGGTGCTATGAAAAGCAAGATTCAAGCAAAGGATCTGCGCGGCAACGAAACCGCTGAGCTGGAGCGGACGCTGGCAAAGCTTCGCGAGGATCTGTTTCAACACCGGCTCAAGCACAACACCAATCAGATCGAGAACACGATGGCCATTCGCAACACCCGTCGCGACATCGCCCGTGTGACTACGGTACTCGCCGAGAAGTCGCGTCAGGCGGCGGCGGCGGTTGCCAAGGAGAAATAGGCCGTGGCAAACGAAAACCAAACTTCTGCTGCTGCCGTAAGCTCTGAAAAGGGCGGACGTGCGAAGAGCACCAAGCGCGTGCTGGTCGGTGTGGTCGTCGGCGACAAGATGGACAAGACCCGCGTGGTCCTGGTCGAGCGTCGCTTGGCCCACGCCAAGTACGGCAAGTACATGAGTCGCAAGGCGAAGTACAAGGCACACGACGAGAAGAACGAATACCGCGTGGGTGACCGCGTGGAGATCGTGGAATCGCGTCCGCTGTCGCGCGAAAAGCGTTGGCGGGTGCAGCGTCTTATCGAGAGGCCGCAAGAAGCGTAGGCGGCTCGGACTCGGAACAACAGACACGGCAGGTTTACAAATGGTCCAGACCACCACAACTCTCGACGTAGCCGACAATTCGGGTGCCAAGAAGATCATGTGCATCCGCGTACTTGGCGGCACCAGGCGCAAGTACGCCTCCCTGGGCGACATCATCGTCGTTTCAGTCAAGGAAGCCATCGCCAATTCCAAAGTGAAGAAGGGCGAAGTCGCGCGCGCGGTTATCGTGCGCACCAAGAAGGAAGTTTCGCGCCAAGACGGGTCGTACATCCGGTTCGATTCTAACTCGGCGGTCTTGGTGGACAAGGACAACGAGCCCATTGGGACCCGTATCTTTGGGCCGGTGGCTCGCGAGTTGCGCGCCAAACGCTTCATGAAAATCATCTCGCTTGCGCCGGAGGTCCTGTAATGCATGTCCGCAAGGGCGACACGGTGGTCGT
>PMLH01000609.1 GCA_003159055.1 Myxococcales bacterium | reverse complement strand
GTAAGGAGATCCCTGATGGTCTGGGCGGCACGCAGCGACGCAGTCTTGATAATTCCTACGTCGGCGCTCAACTTGCTGATGGTGTTGGCATCCCCTTGCAGTGTGCCGAGGTCCCTGATGATGAGATCGGGCAGAGCAACCAGCGGACCTAGAGCATTGTTGAGATCGTGTGCAACGCCTCCGGCGAGTACGCTCAGCGCCTCCATTCGCTTCGTGGTGGCCAAGCGCTCNNCGTGATTTCGTTGCGGAAGACTGCGTAGCTTCGGACCCCATCGGCGTAGTCGAAAGCCGCCACGCCGAGGAGCTGGGATTCCACCGCCATGGGAAAAACCAAGAACGTACGGCGGGGCTCAACGGCAAGCGCGCTCGGCGGCAGCAGTTGACTCGCCGGAAAACTCCGCTCGGGCACCGCGACGGGCTGACCGTCCACCAGACAGACCGTCGGTGCGAGCTCGGCGTCATGGGCATTGACGGCGCAAGACAGAAATGCCGTGCGAACCCCGGCCGCCGGGAAGCCCTTGATCAGGGTTTCCTTCAGCGATGAGAGATCGAGAGCGACCGAAGCTTGCCCACTGATGTTCAGCAGCGTCGCGTAGCTGTCCTCCAGCATCAGGCTCTTTCGCACCTGCCTGGTCGTGCTGGAGGAAGCGACCAGGTTGAGCGCTTCGAAAAAGGCGCGCTCAAGCCCGATGTCCGAGATGTCTCCCATCTCGTCGCGCAGCCATCCGATGGCCTCCTGGATCATCCCGTGGTGCTCACTGTCGTCGCCAATGTCCTCAAGCAGATCGCCCACCGCTTTCGGAAACGCTCGGCGTTGCCCCCCAAGCTCGCTTTGCAGGGCTTCGAGCATCCGCTGGCTGACCATTTCGGCGTCGGGACGAGAGCCGAGAATGTTCGCGAGCCTAGGCTCCAGTCCCTCGATCCTATCGGCTCTACTTCTGCCCGCGTTGCCGGCGCTCCTTGGCTGTTGTTCGAAAGCACATCCGCAGGAGCGGCGGCACACGAACTCGGACGAAAGAACGACACTATCCGGAACCTTTTGGCCGGCAAGCTGGGCCAACACGGTATCGATGGCCAAGTCAGCCATGCGAGCCAGAGGCTGAGCCACGGTCGTGAGCGGTGGATTTCCCGCCTCGGCGAGGGGCAGATCGTCGAAACCTGTCACGGGAATGTCGCGCGGCACACGCCGGCCCCACTTGCGCAGGGCCTCAATGGCCCCCAGTGCCATGTTGTCGTTTCCGGCCACCACGGCGTCGAAGGCGACGCCTGCGGCCAAAAGACCGTCCATCGCCGTGCGCCCCTGCTCGGGCATGAAATGACCACAAGCCACCAGCGAGGGATCGAAGGGGATTTCGTGTCTGGCGAGAACGTTCTTGTAGGCCTGAAGGCGAACTTGCGCTTCCGGGTTGTCGGGCGTTCCTGCCAGAAATACCGGACGGCGGATTCCGTGCTCGCGAACCAGGTGCTCGACCGCTGCTTCCATTCCGGCGCGGTTGTCGAGCACGAGGCTGGGAACGCCCGGCAATGCCAAACCGATGCTGCACAAGCAGGTTGGCCGGTAGGCTTCCACCAGATGTGCCACCGGGTCCGGCCCGCAAAATGCCGCCAGCATGCTCGACACGACAATGATGCCGTCGAAGGTACCCGGCCGCAGCGCTCGGAAGATCGTGTTGTCCGCCGAACCCGTCGGACTCGGTCCTTCCAGAGGTCCGCCGTAAAGGAGCAACAGATTGTGCCCTTTCTGGCGGCACTTGGCATCGAGCGCCTCGCGCAGACTGGCCTCGTAGCAACCGTCGAAGAAGTTGGCGTTATCGACCAGTACCGCGATGGTCAGGCGCTTGGACCCAGCCGGCGCGGCTGGCCGTGGCGATTCGTCCTTCCGCGTGGCGCAGGCCGGCGTTTCAATCGTCGCCATCACGCAGGCCTTCGCCTCTCGTGGCGAGAGCCTATTCTATCTTGCCCAGGATGTGCCATCGGTTACTGGATCATTATAGGCGTATAGCGGCATGTCGACCATAGCCTGGGCTACTTACCAGGCACCTTCGCCCGTTGGTCGAGAAACACAGGAATCACGCGGCTCTCCGGCAGTTGCGGTGAAACGGGTTTCCGCGAGTCGGACCGCCGACTCTACAGTCTGCACGAAGTCCACGAAGCCCGCTACTCGATCACGAGTGCGTTGAATGCGGCGACCAGCCGTTTGCAGGCGGCGAGGCCGGCGTCCGATCTCTTGCCCGACTCGCCTTGCGCGAGAGCAACCACCTCTTCCGCGGATTGCATGAGCTCGTCTGCCCCCGAGACCTGCGCCACCTGTTTGGGGGAGCGCTGGGCGAATTCCACCAGGGCCTGGTGAGCTTGGTCGAGTTTTGCCCGGCTGTCCTTCGCAGCTGGTGGGGAAGCCGCGCCGGCCTTGCTCATACGCAGCCATGATTGGGCCGCCAGGGCCATTCGGCGCATGTGCCACGCGGCCGTCTGTCCGTCGTCCTTCTCCTGCCGTGCAAGCTCTTCCCTCTGCCAGGCACTGCGTGCTGCGAGTAATTCCGCGCGAAAGGCTGCGAGCAGATTGCGCAGCGTCGCCGGACTCTGCTCGCTTTGCACGCCCTGCAAATAGGCCACGCCCGCGGCGTGGAGTTGGAACATCACCGGCGCCAGGGTACTCGCCTCGTCCAGGAGCTGGACACAGGCACTCATGTCGCTGTTGCTTGGGCCGGTCGGATTGGCGCGCTTTCGCGCTTCCCCGTCCACATGGCCAAGCAGCGCCAGACAGCGGGCGTAGCGATCGAGCTTCGCGAAGGCATGATTGATCTCATCACGCGAGGCAGGGTTGGCGGGAGGGTGTGCAGCCAATTCGTTCGGCGAAGGCCCTGGATCGGCAGGGGTCGGGGGCACGAGGGCGCGGCCGAGAAAAACCGAGAGCAACAGATCGGTGTTGGCTTCGAAGGAAAATCTACGGCTGATGCGCCCAGGCGCCGATGCGGTAACAACGTGGGACTTGCCTTGGTCGAGCGACAGCTCGTCGTGCAGGGCTGGAATGTGGTCAATCTGAACCACCGCGTCTGCGGGATCTACCGTCACCGTGACCTTGTGTTGCGCTTGCTGGGCGATAGACGGTCTCTTGGAGGCGACGGGCCGCATGTAGATCATGAGGGCGCGAGCGCCGGCGGCGAGTAGCGCAAGTCCAAGCACCATGGCAAGGCGCCGCCACATTCGTCCGGCTCGTACGGGGTTTGCAGTCTCTCGCGAAAACTGGCGGCGGGGCGTGCCCGGCCAATTCGTCCGCGCGGGCCTCGCCAGCTCGATGGATGGGCTGGGGTTGCGGGATGGATCGACCAGAGGGTGCGCGACCTCCCTCGACAAGACCGGGATGGAAGCGTTGTCTGGCAGGGGCGCAAAGGGATCCCCTCGCGCCACGCTGCTTGGCTGGCGTTTCCGCGCGGTTTCGGGTCCCAGCTCGGGCGCAGGCGTCAGATCCGTGTTTCGTCCGCTCACCGCATCGCGCATGTCGGCCGCGGTAGCGAAGCGCTTGTTCATATCGCGGTCGAGAGCGCGCACAATGGCCGCCTCGATGGCGGGCGGAATATCGTGGCGCAGATTGCGCGGCAAGGGATACCGGCCATCGAGAATGCTGGCGAAGACCTTGGCGTGGCTCTCGCCCTCAAACGGGGTGCGACCGCAAAGCATTTCATACAAGACCACGCCCGTGGAATAGATATCCGAGCGATGATCGATGCGGCTTACCTGGCCCAGGAGCTGCTCTGGCGACATGTAGAGCGGCGTCCCCAGCACCGTGCCCACGGCCGTGCCGGCTCCCCCGCCCGCCATGCGCTGCTCGGGCCCGGCGCGCACGAGAATCTTCGAGATGCCAAAGTCCACAATCTTGACGAAGTTGGGCCTGTCTTCGGTGTGCAGAATGAAGATGTTCTCGGGTTTGAGATCGCGGTGAACGATGGCGTTTCTGTGCGCGGCAGCCAGCCCTCCCAGCAGCTGGCTGCACAAATCGATGGCCAGCGCAATGGGCAGACGCGGCGTCGTCGCAAGAACGGTCGCGAGCGACTTGCCGTCCAGGAGCTCCATGGCCATGAAGAGCACGCCGTCGGGCGCGCGGCCAAGATCGAAGACGTCGACAATGTGGGGATGGCCGATGGCACTGGCCGCGCGTGCCTCGCGTTCGAAGCGAGTGACCAGGTCCGGATCTTGGCCAGTTCCGGCCAGCAAGGTTTTGATCGCGACCCGCCGCCCTAGGGCCACATGCAGCGCCTCGTAGACCACACCCATCGCGCCACGGCCGATTTCGCGGACGATTTGGTACTTGCCTTCCAGAACCTGTCCGGGTGCGAGCGAAGCGAGCGTCTGTTCCGCGGCCCAAGGGCCGAGCGCCGGACAGGCACCGGTTTCCGAAGTGTGAGATCCACCGCAGTGCGAGCACGCCACCAGGCGAGGATATCAGGAGGTCGCCGTGGAAACTAGGAACACTGCCCATCTCGAACGCAGCGAATTTTTCGTCTGACCGCTTGCGCTCATGCATACATGCGGTTATACGAATGTATTCCGATGAAAGAAGCTGCTCGGCTTTTCAAGGTCTTGGCTGACGAGGCACGCCTCAAGACGCTTTGGTTGCTCTTCAACCATCAGGAGCTGTGCGTCTGCGACATCATGGCAGCACTCGACATCACGCAATCCAAGGCCTCGCGACACCTGGCCACGCTCAGACATGCCGGCTTCGTGGAAGACCGAAAGGACGGCCTTTGGTCGTACTACAAGCTCTGCGCCCCCAGCGACGGGGTTGTCGGTCCGCACCTCGAGCTCTTGCGCAGAACTTTGAGCGCTCGTTCGGACTCGCGAGCGCTTCTGGCGAAGCTTCACGATTGGACCGATTCCAAGCAGCGCCCCGTCGTCTGTGCCAAGGGCGGCGCTTGCAAGACGTCGCGGTCGGGACCGCCTTCTCGGAGGGCGCAATGAGCGAGCGGGCGCCGACCGTCGCGTGCGCGGCCGATGGTGGACGCACACGCGTCGCCGGTCGGCTGCCGTTTGTCGACCGGTACCTCACCCTTTGGATCTTCGCTGCTATGGCAGTGGGCGTCGGCACCGGCTACCTGGTTCCGGGCGTGGTTCCGTTCATCAACCAGTTCAACGTCGGAACCACGTCCGTTCCCATCGCCATTGGGCTCATCCTCATGATGGTTCCGCCCCTGGCGAAGGTCCGCTACGAAGACATGGCCCAGGTCTTCCGCAATCGCAGGATCCTCGGCCTATCGCTCGTGCAGAACTGGGTCATCGGTCCCCTGCTGATGTTCGGCTTGGCCATTCTGTGCTTGCACGACAAGCCCGAGTACATGGTGGGCCTCATCATGATCGGGCTCGCCCGCTGCATCGCCATGGTCATCGTGTGGAACGACTTGGCCAAGGGCGATGCCGAGTACTGTGCCGGACTGGTGGCGTTCAACTCGATCTTTCAGGTGCTCTTCTTCTCGGTGTACGCCTACGTCTTCATCACCGTCTTGCCGACCTGGTTTGGCCTGAAGGGCGTCGTCGTGAACGTCACGATGGGGTCCATCGCCAAGAGCGTGTTCGTCTACCTCGGCATTCCGTTCCTTGTCGGTGCGGCGATGCGGTTTTCGCTGCTCAGGCTCAAGGGCCAGACTTGGTACTACGACCGCTTCATCCCCAGGCTGAGCCCACTCACTCTGATTGCGCTGCTTTTCACCATCGTCGTGATGTTCTCGCTCAAGGGTGACCGCATCGTCGAGCTGCCCCTGGACGTCATTCGAATTGCGATTCCACTGGTCATCTATTTTGCCCTAATGTTCTTCGTTTCGTTCTTGTTGTCGAAAAAAGTCGGGGCCAACTATCGCCAGTCCGCAACGCTGTCCTTCACCGCCGCATCCAACAATTTCGAGCTGGCCATCGCCGTTGCCATCTCAACCTTCGGCATCAACCACGGCGCTGCCTTCGCTGCCGTGATTGGACCCTTGGTGGAGGTTCCAGCGCTGATCGCCCTCGTCAACGTCGCACTGTGGCTCGGGCGCAAGTACTACCCGAGCAGGGAGACCGAGCCATGAAGGGCATTCTCTTTCTCTGTGTGGCGAACTCCGCACGCAGCCAGCTTGCCGAGGGCATCGCTCGGGCGCTGGCGCCGGCGGGCCTCAAGGTCTGGTCGGCCGGGTCCCGCCCGGCTTCCGTCAGACCGGAAGCGATCGCCGTGCTCAAGGAGATCGGCATCGACATCGCCGGGCATCGTTCGAAGTCGGTCGATGAAATCCCAGCTGCCGAGGTCGACACCGTCGTCACCCTTTGTGGTGAAGAGGAGTGCCCCGTGTTTCTCGGCAAGGCCACGCGTCTTCACTGGGGCTTGCCCGACCCGGCCGCGGTAGAGGGTGGCGAGGCAGACCGATTGGCCGCGTTCCGCCGCGTACGCGACGACCTTCGCCAGCGGATCGCGGGGTTTCTGTCGGCATCGGAGGTTGGACCCGCATAACCAGCATCTGGTCAATCGGCCGGCGAGAGTGGAGCCTACGCCCGGTCGTTCTTTGAGCAGCCGCAAGGTGTCGCCGCTGGCGAACTGTCAGAGGCTGCTCCACATGGATGAGCTGATCCTCCTCCGAACGCGGTCTCGGAACAGCAGCTTGCCTGGGTCGCATCGCCGAGCGCCTTCGTGAGGGCAGATTCGGTCTCCTTTTCGGCGCGTCGTCGGGCCATGACGCCTGTGTGTCCAGGCCCGGGCAGCAGACGCCCGAGTCGCTGGGCGGAAGACGCTTGTTCATTTGCACTACGATGCAAGTATTGGCCTGTGCGGTCCGCTGTCAAGCAGATCGTTTACATCCTGACCCCCCAAAGGCTACGCTTCGCCCATGGACGACATTCGATTCCGCCCGATGGTTGCCGCGGAGATGCTGGCAGTTCGACAATTGCTTGATCGGCAGGGCTTGCCCACCCAGGACCTCGATGCCAGCCACGCGGAATTCATCTTGGCCCTTAGGGAAGACAAGATCGTCGGTGGTGTCGGCCTCGAGCGGTTCGGAAAGGCCGCGCTCTTGCGATCCATGGCAGTCGAAGGGCCGCTTCAGCGTCAAGGGTTGGGCTCGATGCTCGTGCATAGGGCGCTGGAGCAAGCTCGGGCAGCCGGAATCGCGGACCTGTTTCTCCTAACCACGACCGCCGAGCTGTTCTTTGCCAAGCACGGATTCGCGCGATGCGACCGCCAAACCGTGCCGCAAGCCATCGCAGCCTGCAGCGAGTTTCGGAGCGTGTGCCCAGCGTCTGCGGTCTGCATGAGGCTCGACCTCGGCAAGGGCGGATAGGCGCCTCCGCGGAGGAATTGGAAGACGTAGTGCGCGGGTGCCGAGTCAGATCGCCGCCCTGCAGGTTTCTTCGGGCTCGCTGGCAGCCATGCCGCCTCTTCGGCCATGCGACTGCTTGGCCGCGGCGGCGAGCTCTTCGCTGTGCACCTCTTCGATGGCCGCCGCCAGGCGCGGCAGAACCGATTCACGGGTGTAGCGAATCATGTGCTCGCCCGCGATGGCCAGGGAGACGGCGCGCGCGATCCGTCTCGGAGCGCGGCGCAGGACGTTGCCCATGAAACGCCAGTAGGCGCGGCGGTAGTTGCCGATTACGCCTTGCTGCCAAATAGAATTGAACAGGCAGCGGAGTGCATAGGGCCAGGGCAGGCTGAAGGCCGCGTCGGTCCTCGGGCGCAGCTCCAAGGATCGCAGACAGCGCTCGAAGTAGTGCTCGGGCTGGTAGATGTCTTCGAGCGCGTTGCGGTAGGTGCGAAGCAGGGTGGCCTCGGGCAATTGGGTCTTGAAATTGGGGCGCCCGAAGGTCTCCCCATTCGACCGTTGCAAGAGCCGTCCTTCGCGCACGAGCCTTCGTTCGAGCTGCGTGCCCGGCAGCGCGGTCAGCACGCCGATCATGGCCTGCGGAATGGGTGAGCGCAGGACCCATGCGCGCTGCCGATCCAGGGCCTCGGCATCGTCGGCGTCGAAACCCATGATGAAACCCGCCGATACATCCAGCCCGGAACGGACCAGCTTGTCGATGGCTTGGTCGAGATCGACGGCCACGTTCTGCATTTTGTGGGTTTCGCGCAAGGCTTCTTTGGACGGCGTCTCGATACCGACGAAGACGCAATCGAAGCCCGCGGCAACCATCTTGGTGATGAGCTCGTCGCAGGCGGCCAGATCGATGCTGGCCTCGGTGAAGATCTGAAAGGGAAAGTCATGGGCGCGCATCCATTCCGCCATCGGACCCAGCAGGGCGAGGGTCTCTTTGCGGTTGCCGACGAAGTTGTCGTCAACGACGAAGAGCGAGCCACGAAACCCGGTGGCTAGCACGGCATCAAGCTCACGGCAGAGCTGCGCCGGCTCCTTGGTGCGTGGCTGACGGCCGAACAGCTCGACGATGTCGCAGAACTCGCAGCGAAAGGGGCAGCCGCGTCCCCACTGCACGCCGATGACGTGGTAGGCGTCGATGTCGAGGAGGTCATAACGTGGCGGTGGAAGTTGCTTCAAGTCAGGCCTTGCCGTGGCCACGAAACGCGCGGGCAGGGCCCCGCGGCCTGCTTCCAGCGCGCCGCACAGCGGGCCAATCAGATCCTCCGCTTCGCCCACGACGATCGTGTCCACGTAGGGCGCCAGGGCGTCCGGCGTGGCGGTCGCGTGCGGTCCGCCGGCCACAATGATCTTGCCATGCGCCCGGGCGCGCGCCGCCACTTCCAGCATGGACGGTCGCTGGACGATCATGCCAGACAGAAACACCACATCGGCCCAATCCAGGTCGGCATCATCGAGGGTGCGCACGTTCATGTCACACAGCCGGACCTCCCAACTGGGGGGCAGAAGCGCCGCCACGGTGAGCAGACCGAGCGGCGGCAGAAGGGCGCGCTTTCCGATCATGCGCAGGGTGCGCTCGTGTCCCCAATAGGTCTCCGGAAAGATGGGCGAAATGCAGAGAACCTTCATGGTTCGATTAGCCCACTTCTTGTGTCAGGTTTCTGTCATGGAAAGGTCATTTCTTGCGTTGCGGGGTGCTCCGGCTCGCCCATCGAGCAATGCGAGGCGAATTGAGGTAGAAGCCTATCCTAGGCAATCTATGCAAAGCCGTGCACCAGGAAGTGAAGTTTGAGCCGTCAGGCGAGGGCCGAGATTGCGAGCGGCCGCCGGCCTCGGGCCGAGGAGAATCGCTTTCTCCCTCACGATGTGGAGGCGGATTGCGTGCCGGAGGGCACCCCATCGTTCGACCCGATCAACGAGAGTCTGACCCTGATCGGAGAAACTGACGCGGACCGTGGCACCGCCCGCGCGGCGCCCGTGGTTTGGCAGGGTGAAGAGGCGACTGGCCCAGGAACCGGCGAGGAAACCGCCGAGGTGGAAGCGGTGGCCGAGGCGGATGCCACCGAGGGCGACGACAAGGAAGTGGCAGTCGATAGCAGCTGCGATCCCGTGCGCATTTACATGCGAAAGATGGGCGCCGTGCCGCTGCTCACGCGTGAGGTGGAGGTGGAGGTTGCCAAGCGCATGGAACAAGGCGAGCGTCGCGTGCTCGAGGCGGTGCTCAACACCAACGTCGCCATCGAGGCGATTGTCGATCTGGGCCAGCTTTTGCGCAGCCAGAAAATTTCGATCAGGGACGTGGTGCGCGACCTCGGTGATGACCCGGACGGGATCGAAGAGCAAGCGCACCTGGAACGTCTCTACAACACGATCGACGACGTGCGGCGGCTGCACAAGGCGCTGAGAAGACAGGCAGACGTCCCTGCGCTTGACGACAAAGGGCGCAAACGACGCAACCAGCGAATGCAGGCCATCAGGCATGAGATGATCGAAACCTTGCTCGCCGCACGGCTTACGAGGAAGCAGATCTCGGATATCGCCGTTCGGCTGCAGGCGTTTCTCTGGCGTATCGAAGCTGGCCGGCGCGAGATAGTGCGCTGCGAGCAGCGCGCTCGCATGCCCCAGCAGGACCTTCGCAAGGTGGCACGCAGCATCCGTTCAGCCTGTGGTTTTCGGCCAGTCATGACGGAATCGCTCGGCCCAAGTCCCGACGAGCTCGTGCGGCTTGCTACCACCATCGAGTGTGCGAAAAGAAAGATTCGCAAGGTCGAGGCGGAAGCGACGATGTCCGAGGTCGATCTGCGCAAGACCATGAAGGCAATCCACAGCGGGGAGGTCGAGGTGGATCGCGCGAGGCATGAGATGGTCGAGGCGAACTTGCGCCTGGTGGTTTCCATCGCCAAGAAGTATGCCCACGGAGGCCTTCAATTCTTGGACCTTATCCAAGAGGGAAACCTGGGGCTCATGCGGGCGGTCGAGAAGTTCGACTACAAGCGCGGCTACAAGTTCGCGACCTACGCGACCTGGTGGATTCGCCAGGCCATCNNCGCATCCCGGTCCACATGGTCGAATTGGCGAACAAGCTCAGGTGGGCACGGCGACATCTGCTCCAGAAGCTCGGCCGCGAAGCGACCGCGGAGGAGATTGCCGAGAGCATGCAGATGCCTATCGAGAGGGTGCGCAAGTTGCTCGATGTTGCCAGACAGCCGATTTCCCTCGAGACCCCCGTCGGGTCTGAAGGCGACATGCGTCTTGGCGATCTGATCGAGGACGAGAGCATCGTCTCGG
>PMLH01000551.1 GCA_003159055.1 Myxococcales bacterium | reverse complement strand
GGATTCGTCGGCTTGCTCGAAAGCAGTCATCAGCCGCAGATTGGCGTGTTCGGCGCTACGCCTGGCGGTGATGTCAATCGCCACGCCGGTCGCGCCGATCACCTTGCCCGCATCGTCGCGCCGAGGGAGGTAGCGGTACTCGAACTCGAACTTTCCCACCGCGACGATGCCCTCGACCGGATTCCCCTGCAGGGCGCGCTCGGTCGCCTCCGCCATGTCTCGCAGTGAGGGAAAAAGCTCGGCCACCGTCCTGCCAACCGCCTGGCCCGGCGCCATCCCCAGCAGAGATAGGGCGCTGCCTTCCGAAAGTTGGAAGCGACCATCGCTATCCACGTACCAAACGACGACGGGCGCGTTGTCGAGCAAGGATTGCAGCAGGTGTTGCTTTTCGGCGAGTGCTTGCCGGGTCTGCGCCTCCTCCGACAGATCCACCACGTAGGAAACCGAAACGTTCTCGTCACCAAGGATGATACGCGATCCGAACGCCTCGACCGGAAAGACCGTGCCGTCCTTGCGACGGTGAAAGGTGCGAACGGAGGTCGGGTTGAAAGGCCCAACGGCGAGAAGGCCATTCCAGATTTCAGGCGTCAAGGCCGGATTGACGTCGAATAGGGTCAGCGCCATGAGCTCTTCCCGCGTGTAGCCCAAGGTGTCGCAGGCGTTCTGGTTGACGAACGCGAAGGTCGCATCCAGGCGCGTGAAGAACCAGCTGCCTGGGAACGCCTCGACGAGCACCTTGAGCAGCTCGGTGTTCGAGCCCGTAGCCAGCGCGTCGCGGACACGCTGGTTCATCCAGTTCTTTTTGTGGTCCGGAAAGCTTCGCATGGGCGTTCTGCCTATCAGAGCAACCGTGCCAAGGTACCCTTCGAGGCAGTCTACCAGCGATTCGCTTTCCGATGTATGGAGACGGTCAGCGGGTCACGTCGGTTGCCTCAGACTACTGAGAGCGCCCTGGCCCGCCGTCTTTTCGCTCACGCAGGCACACTGCGACGGCGTCGACCAGGCTCTTGCGGTGACGGCTCTTGGGCAGAAACACGTCGGCCCCGGCCGCAAGCGCACGATCCCGGGCGGCCTGTGATGTGCGCGACGAGAGCACGATGATGGGCAGACCGCGCAAGGTCGCCTCCCGACGGATGCGCGCGATCAGTTGGAAGCCGTCGAGGCGGGGCATCTCCAGGGCGGTGACCACGGCGTCGAAGCGCCGCTCACTCAACATCTCCCACGCCTCCCAGCCGTCCTCGGCCGCGATCGACTGATAGCCCGCCGAAGCCAGCATGCGCGCGGTCGCCTCACGTGCCAGCCGAGAATCGTCGGCCACGAGCACGCGCGGCTGACGTCGCCGCGGTCCGACTGGCGTGGGCAGGGATCCCGCGTAGGCCAGATCCGCAAGTGCGCCGAGGTCCAGAACCAACTGCGCCTTGCCTGCGCCCGAGGCGGTAACGCCGGCATAGATGGGAATCAGGCCGAGCAGAGCTCCCGGCGGCCGCACCACGATGGTGCGCGGCCCGATGACCTTGTCGCAGGTGATGAGGAAATTGCGACCGGCGTAGCGCACGTGCAACGCCGCTGCTCGGCGGCCGGGCGGCAACTCGAGACCCAATAGCGCGTGCAGCTTCAGAATTGGAACACTGACGCCCGCGAGGGCTGGCAGATCGCCGCTGTCCGCAGCGCTGCGTGCACTGCCGACGAGCACATTGTGGCCGATGGGTAGCACTTCAATGACGTGCGCCGACGGCACCGCGTAGACTTGCCCGCCAATCTTGAACAGCAAGCCCTGCGTGATCGCACCGGCGATTGGCAGCGAAAGCTTGAAGCGCGTGAAGGCACCCGGTTGCGATTCGATCTTGATTTCACCGCCCATGCGCGCCACCGCGCGCTTGACGATGTTCATCCCCATCCCACGCCCGGCCAGCGCGTCCGACTGCAATCGCGTCGACAATCCCGCCTCGAAGATCGCGTTCACCAGCGCCTCGTCGCTGATGCCGGCATCTTGCCCAGAGGCCTGCAAGACGCGACGGATGGCCTCACGATCGATGCCGCCGCCATCGTCTTCAAAGGTCAGAAACACGAAATCGGATTCCAGGGCGGCGCGAATGCTGATGCGGCCACGCGCCGGCTTGCCCCGCTCGGCGCGCACCGACGGCGGTTCGATCCCGTGTGCCATTGCATTGCGAAGCAGGTGCAGCAGCGGATCCACGAGTTGATCGACGATGGCCTTGTCCAGCTCGACCTCGCCTCCTTGCACATTCAAGTCGGCCTGGCGGTGACACGTCCGCTCCAACTCGTGCAAGGCCGAGCCCAGACGAGAAAACGCCCATTCCAGAGGAACCAAGCGCGCGCGACGGATTTGCTCTTCGATGTACTCGGAGGTGCCGCGCATCGAGGTCGCGTCCTCGGCGAGCCGGCGCGTGGTGCGGTCCAGATAAGAAAGTGCATCGGCAAATTCCACGTCCACTTCGCCCAAGCGGTCGAGCAGCCGTGCAACCTCTTCCATCTTCGCAGGGGCGGGCAGCTCGGCGGCGAGTGCACCTTGGACCGAACGCAAGGCGTTCTTGGTCCCAGCCAGATCCAGCAACGCGCTTTGCATTTCGTGCACGCGCCGATCGAGACGGGTGCGAAGGATAACCAGGTCGCCGACGCTTTCGAACAGGGCGTCCAGGCGTTCGACGTCGACGCGCAGAACGCCTTCGCCGCCGCTGCGACGCTCGGACACCGCACGCCGGTCGCCGCTGCGACGACGCTCCACCGTCTCGCGCGGGGCCGCGCCAGCGTCGGGCGGCTCGCCCGAACGCGCGGGGGGAACGCTCAGGCGGAAACTGCTGAGCAAGGCTCGAATCTCGGCCACGCCCTCGTCGATGCGTTCGAGAATCCCGAAGGTCGGTGCCAACTGGCCGCGGCGAATCTCAGCACAAAGCTCCTCGAGATCGTGGGCCGCGCGTGCCACGGCATCGAAGCCGACCGAGCCGGCCGAAC
Organism: Myxococcales bacterium; assembly: GCA_003159055.1. Next base: position 4,304 of record PMLH01000551.1, on the reverse strand, counting down.
CCTTGAGGGTGTGCAGGTGACGAAACAGAACGTCGACCACGTCGGGCGAGACGTCGAGCGAGTTTTCCGACGCGCGCGCGAGCAGCCGCTGCGCATCCGCAATGCGGCCCAGGTGCTTCTCCGCCTCCTCCAGGAAGAGGTTGCGAAGCATCTCCATCTCGCCGGCATTCACCAGCGGCGGAGGGTTTTCGCCCCCGACATCGCCATTATCGGACTTACCCGCCATGGCGGATAGGCCTAGCCGTTCTTGTCCTTCGGGCCTTCGCCCAAAGCCGCCAGGAGGTTACGAAGCGCTTCGCCAATCGGCGTATGCGAGCCGGCTATCATCGGTGCGACCGGCGTGAGCACGCGGGCCAAATCGTCCCGGCGATCATGCAAGATGCGTAGAATCTCGGTCTCGCCCTGTCCCGCGAACTGCAGCTCGCCAATGGCCGCGGTCAGGTTCTTGCGCAGCTCCGACAAAACCCTTGCCTCTTGGCTGGCGCGGCCGGAAAGACCCGCCAGCTGGTCGGCGATGGCGCGCACGGTTTCGATGGCCAAGGTCGCCTCGCCGGTCGCATTGGCGATGGTTTCAATATAGGCGCCGATGTCCTTGGTGGCCGAGGCGGCGCGCTCGGCCATTTTGCGCACCTCTTCCGCAACCAGACCGAAACCCTTGCCCTGCGCGCCGGCGCGAGAGGCCTCAATGGCCGCGTTGAGCGACAGGATGTTGGTTTCCGAGGTGACGTCGTCGAGCATCTCGACGATTTGCCCGATCTCTTCCGAGCGCGCTTCGAGCGCCTTCAGCTTGCGCGCGATCTCCGCCACCGCAGCCTGCTCGCGGGCCATGCCCTCGGCGATTTCGGGCAACGCGCCACCGGCGCCTTCGGCCGCGACGATGACCGCGGTGGCCGCGTATGAAATCCGCGCGGTCCGCGCTTCAAGCGTTGCGAGCAGCGACGCAATCGCCTGGGCCAGCTCGCCGAGCGGCCCCTCGCATGCCGGCGGACGAACGCGAAGGTCGCCCTGCTCGGCGGTCCGCAAAGTCGCAAGCAGATCCTTGATGGTGTCTTTTTCGCTCATAATCCGATGGCCTGGCTGATGGCATCTCGGACATAGTCCAAGGTGCGTTCGAGGTCCAAGAGCAATGCCGGGCCACCCGCATCGACCACCGTGGCCGACAGAAACGACGGGCGCGCAGGCGGCGGCCGGCTGTACTGCTCGTCGATGGTGCCAAGGCCGAGACCGCGCTCGACGGCGATGGCGGCGCGCACGGTCTCCCGTCCCGCATCTGGGGCAGTCTCAACCAGCAGCAGTTTGTCTTTGGCGAAGCGATAGCCAGTCTCGCCCGCATCTTCTCCGGCGGGCTGAAAGCACACGGCCAGATCGAGCACCGGCAGGATGAAGCCTTGCATGGGCGCGATCCCGCGCACCACCGGCGGCGCCAGCGGTACCGGCGTGATGCCCCGCATGGACAACACCTTGCGCACGACCCCGAGCGGAAGCGCGCAGCGCAAGCCACGCAGCTCGAAAAAGATCACGTCGAGGGGGGCAGCGGCCGACATGGTCTACACGACCACCGGCGCGACTCGACGCCGAATGAGTTTGCTGCGCAGAAGACGGAACAGAATCTGCGTCACGTCGTACGATCCCATCTTCGAGATCTGGACGAGGTCGCGAATCGTGTTCCTGCCGTTGACCAGATCCGCGATGACCGCCTCCTCGCGCAGAAGCTGGCCGCGACCGAACGAGGCCAGCTTGTCCTCGTTGCGAACGAAGGTCATGTCGAAATCGCCGATCTCTTGCTCGATCACGCGCCACTCTTCCACGCGACGCAGGCCTTCGAGAATCAGGCCATCCACGGGCAAGGCCAGTCCTGCCTCACGCGCAACCGGCGGCAGCTCCGCCTGCACGCGAAAACTGAAGTGCCCGCTGCCCCAACGGAGGCTCTCGAAAAGCAGCGCCGCGGTCTGCTTGGCCATCGCCTTGCGAAGCTTGATTGGCGAGAGCAGCCCGCGCGCGCACAAGTACGCCCCGAGCAGCTCTTTGCTGCCGTCTCTCTTTCTGTCTTCGATGACCTCGGTCAGCTTCTCCTCGGTGGTGTGCCCACCGCTCACCAAGAAGCGACCCAGCAGAAATTCATCGGGCACGCCATGCGCGCCGGCAAAATCGATGCGGCCTTGACTGAGGTAGATGTCCATGTGAGCGCGGCCGTGCGACAGCGCAACGGTTCCAGTGTAGCCGCGATCTTGCAAGAGCAAGAGCACATCGGCGATGGAAATCAGCGCGAGGTCACCCGCCAAGGCCGCGTCGAAGGCCGGTTTCTGGTTGGCATCCGCCCCGTCTTTGCCCTCGCTGCTCATCAGCGAAGCAATGTCGATGCGACTGTCCGAGCCTTGCTTGACAACGCCAACATCGGGCTTCCTTCCGAGCTTTTCGAACGTGTGGCTCACCACCGCGAGCAATGCCTCGGGCGAAAACGGCTTGGAAATGATGTTCGTCACGTTGGGCATCACCGCGAAACACTCGCCGATTTCTTCGCCCTTCGCGCTCATGATAATGACTGGGACTTGCGCCAGCTTCACCTGCGTCGAGATAGCGCGACAGACATCGTCGCCCTTGAGGTCGGGCAAGAGAAAGTCGAGCAGAATCAAGTCCGGCGCGTGCGCCTGAGCAGCCTCGATGCCTCCTTCGCCCGTGCGAGCGGTCTCCACACGATAGCCGGCCCTGGTCAGCGAGAGCTCGACCAACTTGCAAATGGTCGGACTGTCATCGACGACGAGTATGGTCTCTCCTGACATCGGCCGTAGTCCTTTCGCCCGGAGTGGCGCGGCATTTTACAACGGGCACGGCCCGCCCGACAATGCACGACCTGGAAATCGTGAGTTGAATTTGTACGTGTTGCTCCGACACTGAGCAAGCAAGGCCGCGCCGCCCCAGCGAGTCGGCCCTTCATTTTCGTGCCAGAGCTACCGATTTGAAAACAAAAAGGAACTCTTAGGCATGGATGCAGCAACGTGGCTACGCCAGATGGGCAACGACTCGGCGCAGTCGGGGATTCGCGCCCGTCTGGGCGAGCTTTGTGCGTACCTCGGGAACCTGGCCAGCCTGGACAGCCTGTTGTTCGAAGCGATGGAGAAAGTGGCCAGCTTCTTCGGCGCGCAGCGCGCTGCCATCTTCATTCCCGACGTGGAGAACCAATTGCGTGCGGTGGCCTGGATAGGCGACGCCGTACGCGAGCTGCGCTTGCCGCGCGATCCGGTCAACCTGGTGGGATGGGCGGCTGCGGCGCGCGCGCCGTCGAGCGTGCGCAACGTGTGGGACTTGGCCGAGCTGGTGCGCCTGCACCCCCGACTGCGCCCTGACGACAGGCTGGACCAGTGGCTGGGCTTGCGGCTGAAAGCCATGCTGCTGGCCCCGCTTTGCGATGGCGACCAAGTTGTGGGCGTGATGCTCGTCGCCAATCGCACCGACGAGGCCGGAGTCTTTCCGTCGCGCGACATTGCACACCTTGGCGACATCGCCAAGGTACTCGCGAGCAAGGTCGTGGCGTTGCTCGACTTGCGCCCGGCGCCCGCGCTGGCGCCCGCAGCGGTGGTGAACAAAACGGCGCCAACCGGGGCAGCGCAGAGGACGACTGCAGCAGCATCGACGGGTACGCCGGCGCCTGTGAAACGGCCTTCCGCTCAACTGGAGACGGTCGCGACGCTGCCAACCCCGACCGCGGCACGATCCCCGACGCCGGCGACCGCGACCGCCGCCAAGGCTGTCAAGGAACGAGAGAGTCCCGCCGCCAAGTGGAGCCACCTCGTCGAGTCGGGGGCGATCCAGCCCGAGCTGCTCGCGAAGGCGCTCGCGCAGGCCGAAGCATCGGCCACCGATCCGGGCCGCCATCTCATCGAAAAAGTCGGAATCGCGCGCGCGGAAGTGGAAAAGTCGATCGCGCTGTACTACGGCGTCCCGTTCTATAGGTTCACCGCCCAGCAACAGATTCCGGAAGATCTGCGCCAGCGCCTGCGGGTTGAATTCTTGCGCCGCATCTGCGCCGTGCCCATCGAGCGCAAGGGCCCGCACCTCATTGTGGTGATCGACGACCCGCACGACATCCAGCGGGCCGACGCCTTGCGATCGGTCGAGGCCGATCGCGAAATCGCGATCCAGGTCGGTTTCCGCGACGAGATCCTGGCCTGCATCGAGCACTCGTATGGGCTTCGCCCCGACGTGAACCTGCTGCTCAAGGAACTGTCGAGCGACGAGAGTACCGGCGCCGTCGACGAGCCCTCCGACGACGACCAGTCCGGCGAGGAAGAAGAATCCGACAGCGC
>PMLH01000525.1 GCA_003159055.1 Myxococcales bacterium | reverse complement strand
CAGGTCCGTCAAGGGCACGGTGCCACTGACCGTGGTGCCGTAGGAATACGATTCGGGTCGCGAGCTCAGCCCGCCAAATTCGAGTCGCGCGACTGCGCACAGCCTTGCCACGCGAAGCCTTGTCAAGATTGATGACTGGCCGGACAATGCTTGGCATGGCTGGACTGTCTTGGGAAGCGAAGGTGTGTCTTGCTGGTCTCGCTCTCCTCGCCGCTTCGGCTTGCGGGGGCGGAAGCGGCGAAGGCGGAAGCGGCGGCACCGGCACGGGCGGCAGCGGCAGCGGCGGCAGCACCACGACCTGCACGACCGGCGACGAGGGCTGCGCGTGCTACCCGAACAAGACCTGCAACCTCTCCACCCTGGCCTGCTTGTCGAGCCTCTGCGTCTCGCCTGGCGGCACCGGCGGTACGCCGGCGCTCGGCGGATCCTCGGGAACCGGCGGCGCTGCGAATGGCGGAGCGCCCGGGTCGGGTGGCGTGCCGGCATCGGGCGGCCGATCCGGATCGGGCGGCGTCGTGACCTCGGGTGGCTCTCTCGGAACGGGAGGTGCCCAAGGCGGCACAGGCGGAACCACCGCCACCGGCGGCGCGCCCAAGACGGGCGGCGTCGGCGCCGTTGGCGGCACCAGCAACACAGGAGGAATTCAAGGCTCCGGCGGGGCTACGGGCACCGGCGGCACAACCTGCGGCGACACGACCAGCGACTGGCACAACTGCGGATCTTGCGGTCATGTTTGCGCCAACCAAGGACAGTCCTGTGGAACCAGTTGCTGCGTTGCAGGTCAATGCAGCAACTATTGGGGGCCATGTTTTGACGGCAGCAGCGGCTTCAAGACCTGTGCAGCAGCATGTGCCAGTGTTGGCGCCGTCTGCGTTGCAAAAGGCTGCGAGGGTCAATACACCTGGGAAGGTTGGGGCGGAGCTACGGCAAGTAACTGCCCAAGTCTCAGAGGCGCAGGCGCCACCTCGACTGCGACCTGTGACAGCACGCTGCCCTACACTGGCGAGAGCACCACGGTGCGCTGCTGCTGCGCGGAGCCATAGTCGCAAGCTGTTGGCGCTTGCCGATTGAGCCGCCAAGGACCTGCGCCGGCCGCGATTGTTGCTGGATGCGGGCGCGCGGCGGATCTGGATGCTGAGGCCCCATTCAGCCGCCTGGTTTGCGCGCCACAATCAATGCGCCGTAGTCGCGCGCGGCGAAGCCTTCGGGATCCTGATTTGCCAAGGCGACGCGTTCGAAATCCGCGCGGAAGGTGTCGTGCAGATCTTCGGGGATGGCGGACAGGAAGTTGCCGAACGAGCTGGCCTCCATGAAGTCGATCATCTCGCGCGCGCTGGTCATTCGCCGCACGCGCTCCATCACGTGCAGCTCGGCCAGGTCCAGCGCGGCCGCCAGCACCATGGTGATGATCTCGGTGACCGTGCTGCGCTGATGGGCCAGGGCGAATTTCTCCAGGCGAAGCCTCCCGCGGTAGGCCGGCTGTCCGAACACCGAGCCGAGCACCTTGGACATGGTGCTCGCGGCGTGCAGCTCCTTGGGCAAGGTGGTGAAACCCAGCTTGCCGCCCGGCCGCAGCACGCGCGCGCTCTCTGCCAGCGCCTTGGGCTGGTCCGGTACCCAGTGAAAGACGGCCGACATGCACACGCCATCGAAGCTGCCATCGGCAAATGCGTGAAGATCCTCGGCGTAGCCGATCTGGAACCGGACCCCAGGCACACGCTCGCGAGCGAGCGCGATCCGTTCCGCCAGTGGATCGATGCCGACCACCTGGCCGCTCGGACCCACCCGCTCGGCAATCCACGCGGCCAGCCGTCCGGTGCCGCAGCCCACGTCGAGCACACGCGCGCCCGCTTGCAATCCCATGCGCTCGACCAGGCCCTTGCCGGACTGGAACTGCGTATCGCTCAGTCGGTCGTAGTCCTTCGCCAACTTCGAACTGTCGCGCTCGTACGAGGTCATGGGAAGAGGATGCCAAGAACGTCGAGGAGAAACCAGTCATCAGCGCTTCCGCCGGGTCTGTCGTCGCCGCACGGTCGAACCACAGCTGCCCGTCAAAGCTCGATGCGAATAATCTCGCCGGGCTCGGTGAGCTACAGATTGCCGTCCGGACCCACCGCAATGTCCTCCGCGCCGATATTCGCCCGTCGAGCCGGGCACTCAGCGAAGGTTCCGTCGGGGCTCATGCGGCCAACCAGTCTTCCGCTGTCGACTTGCACAGCGGCTTCGGTGAACCAGAGGCTGCCGTCCGGCCCCGCAACGATGTCGCCCGGTACGCCGCCTGGGGCGGGTCCCACGAGCTCGGTGATGGTCGCTTGCGCACTGACCCGGCCGATGCTGCGAGACTGGTTTTGCCCCGGGTAGGCCACCTCAGTGAAACAGAGGTTCCCACCAGGACCGGCGGTGATGCCGCCGGTGTCAGCGCCCTGGGTCGGGACGGGGAACAGGTCCACCGCACCGACAGGCGTGGCCCTGCCGATGTTCGGCCCGTAGGTGAACCACAGATTCCCGTCCGCCCCCGCGGCAATGTCCCATGGCTCCTGCGTCTGAGGCGCGTAGTAGGCTGGCGGGATGGCGAACTCCGCAACCGTCCCGTGTGTGCTGATGCGGCCGATCTTGTTGCCTTGTCGCTCGGTGAACCAGAGATTGTCGTCGGGACCGACGGTGATGTTGAAGGGCCAACCGTCCGCGGTGGGAATGGCGAATTCCGTGATCGTCCCTTGCGGCGTGATACGACCGATTTGGCCCGCGTACAGCTCGGTGAACCAGAGGTTTCCATCGGGTCCGGACGTGATTCCCATGGGGCACGCGCCCGGGGTCGGAGCTGGGAATTCGGTGACGGTCCCGTTCGAGGTGATACGGCCGATCTTGTTGACGAAGCATTCCGCGAACCACAGGTTTCCGTCCGGCCCCGCGCTGATTCCGTAGGCATTGGTGTCCACCGAGGCGAGCGGGAATTCCGTGGTGCGCAGCACCCGGCCGTCGGAGCAGGCGGTAGTGCCAACGGTCACGGTCTGGACGGCGCTGTTCGGGAAAGTCTCGTATGGGGGGGAGCCATCGAAGGCTGGGGTCGACTCGAAGGCGATGGCCGCGCCGTCTCGAGTGGATACGCCGCCGCCTTCGTCCACGCTCGCCACGCGGGCTTCGACAGCCCCGACCTCGCCGATCGCGGCGTTGCCATCGCCCCCACGGTTCAGCGGTGAGGTGTCGTTGGCAACGGCAACATCGGGTGTGCTTGCACCACGGAGATCGGAAGGCCCGTCGGGATCGACGGCACCACCGAAATCGACCGCACCATGCGGATCGACGGCACCATCGTGATTGACGGCGCCACGGACATCGACGGCACCATCGGTCGTTGGCAGCGATGTCGCCTGCTCCGACGAGCAGCCCATGAAGGCCAGTATTCCGAGAAGCGACACTCTGCAATGGATACGAACGTGAAACCTCATCCAGAAGATCTTGCGCATGGACGCCCTCCGATTCCGCTGATCGCCGCGTCACCGACGACAATGTGTTTACTGTAGGGGTGGACCCGCCAAGTCGCAAACGCGCCGACCGCTCCGGCTGTGATCGCCGTCGCGCAACATCGCAAAGCGCGGACAATCGGAAAGTGTGGTTTACGCGCGCCGAGATCTTTCAGGGACTGACTGGGACGCGCTGGCGAGCGAATCGATCTACGTCGAGGACAAAGGCGGTTCGGGCGAAGGGTTGCCAGATGGATCGACACCAACGGGACAGTCGGTCGGCCTTGATGGCGCGTAGGTCGAGCAACGAGAACAGCCTCATCCATTGCTCTCGGTCGAGGAATCCAAAGCGTTCGTGGCTGCGGATTTTTCGACGGAAGGACTCTCCGTGGCGTTGGCTTGCCCAGCGGTCGAACCAGGTCGACGGCGTGTCCTCGATCACCAGAATGCGCCGTCGGCAGACGCGCTTGGCTTCGGCAATCAGCAGCGGCTTTAGCTCGTCGGGCACGTGGTGAAGCACGAAGGAAAACAGTCCCACGTCGATGCTCTTGTCGGGAAAGGGCAGGCGAACGCCGTCAAAGACGTGGAAGTCCGGCGTCGCGACAGCCCGGTAGTCGCCGATGTCGACGGTGGAAATGGCGAGCGAGGTTTGCTGCGCGAGACGGTCGGCAACCCATCCGCTGCCACAGCCGACATCGAGCAGCGACGACATGCCGGCAAGGTGGGGTAGAATCAGAGAGACTGTGTGCTGGGTTTCGTGGTGGATGGTGGGGGAGGGCTGGCTCATCGGGCACCTCGTCGTTGATTGGCGGCAAGATGCAACCGGCGGACCAGCGAGATTCGCTAGGAATTCCCGGTGGCATCGCCAAACCGGAGGTGAAATCTCAACCGTGACGGTTCGGTTTCTGACAACCTGAACCACCACCGCTATTCGCCATCGGTTCGCCAGTACTTGCCGCCGCCACCTTCGCGTTTCATGTAGCGGTATTCGACCAGCCAGCGGCGCAAGCGTGCGACGTCGTCGTTGTAGCGAGACAAGATCTCGTTGACCCGCTTTTCCGGATACCGCACGCCGTGGCTGAAGGACGGCAAGACGTGGCGGAGTAGCACGTGGATCTTTTTTTCTTGGGTGGGAAACGCAAGAATGCGGCCGTCGGACGACGTGAACGTGGCGAGAACCTTTCGATCGAAGGTGGTGAGCCCTTGCTCGGCCGCGGGGCGTGCTGGCTCCGCGTGGGCCAGCAGTCTCTTGGCTAGGCCGCCCAGCACGTCGGGACGGAGTGCGTAGAGGCTGTAGTAGCTTTCGGTCCGAGTGTCGACAAGTCCGATGCGCGCCAGGCGGGCAAGATGGTGCGACACGGTCGAGACACCGATGCCGAGGGCCTGACCGAGTTGCTCGACGGTGTAGGGGCGTTCGGCAAGAAGGCCCACGATGCGCAAGCGGTTGCTGTCGCCGAGTGCCTTGAAGAATTCCACCAGCTCATCGGTTGGTTTGTCGTCGGGTTTGCTCTGGTTCATCTTGACTTTCAGAAGTAATTCGATAACCATAGAACTAGTTCTACAAGTAGTCAAGCGGCGGGAGAGAAAGAAGATCCATGAGCATCGAAGGAAAATCCCGGGCCGACATCCGGCGAGAATACAAAGAGACGCCTCGGCAGGCCGGCATCTTCCAGGTGAGAAATCTGAAGAACGGCAAAGTGCTCCTCGGCAGCAGCACCAATCTGCACGGGCCGCTCAACAAGCACCGTTTCATGTTGTCGATTGGGCGCCACGACAATCAGGCGCTGCAGGACGACTGGAACCGGTTTGGCCGTGACGCCTTCGTTTTCGAGACCCTGGAAGTCGTGAAGCCCAGCGACGACCCGACCTTCTCCGTCGAGGACGAGCTGACCCTGCTTGAGCAGATCTGGCTGGAGAAGCTGCAACCCTTCGGTGACCGCGGCTACAACCAGGGCCCTCTTCGTCGGGACTAGCCGTCAGCCTTCGCCGGATTCTTCCCCGATTGGCTTCGGCAAGGGTTCGCCGCGCAGACGACGAATGCGGCCGTCGCGGATCTCGATGGTACTGAAGCGAAACCCGCCGATCTCGACCGACCGTCCGGGGCGCAGGGGCGGTGCCAGGTGCGACTGTACGTAGGCGCCGATGGTGTCGATTTCCGGCGGCATGGGCGGCAGCACGACAGCGAGCTCGCGCTCGGCGACGTCGAGAGTCAGCCGTCCGTCCACCTCGAAGCGACCTTCCGTGCCGCGCACGATGGGCTGAATTTCGCCGACGTCCTGCTCGTCATGAATCTCACCGACGAA
>PMLH01000562.1 GCA_003159055.1 Myxococcales bacterium | reverse complement strand
TCTCGCCGCCTTCCAGCGAGAAGCGCTTTTGTCCGGCATACGCGGTGTGCAGGTAGTGTTCAATGCCCTCGGCCGCAATCAGGCGCGACAGGAATTGCACGCGCTCGTCGGCGGGAAAGTCCGGCCGCGCACGCGTGGCTTCCAGGCGCGTCTGCAGCCAACGCTTCTGTTCGACCTCGGAAATGTGCAGAAACTCCGTGCCGATGGAGCCGGTGTAGGTTTCTCGCAGCATGTCCACGATTTCGTGCAGGGCCATCTCCGAGCGCCCGCCCAGGTTGCCGGTGTGGAAGACCGTATTCATGTCGGCATCTGTCAATCCGTGGAAAGCCGGCTCCAGGTCAGGAATGTTGGGCTGGGCGCGCAAACGGATCGGGTCGACGCGAGCGCGGAAGTGGCCCAAACCGCGGTGGGCTTGGATGAGCCGCATTACCGCGATCTGTTTGGCAACCGGGGCTTCACCATCGATCGGCGCGTGTCGCCCGGCCGCTTGGCCTTGCCCCCGGTCAGCAAAAAGCTGACGAATTTGGTCCTCTAGGACGGCGCGCATGGGCGAATCGGCGCCCTTGAAGGTTGCGAACAGCTGCCTCCACTCCTCGGAAACCGAGGTGGGCTGGGTCAAATAGCGCTCGTACAGGTCCTCGATGAATTCGGCATTGCCGGCATAGACCGGCGAAATCGACAACATGGGGTTGTTCATGGGTGTTTCCAGGTCCACAGGCAGGGCGCAGCGACAGGCGTCAATAGGATGCGGGAACGCGCCAAAGCGTCTCGCGCAAAGAGCAGCTTTCCGGTGAGTGCGCGACGTTCAAGAGCGCCGGCGATGTCCGTCCGGCAGCGCTACGGCGCACACACCGAGCTGGTCGGACACTGCTGGCAGGCGCCCGAGTTGCAGGCCTCGCCGGACCGGCATTGTGACGTCAGCGTGCACCGCAGGACCACGGCGTACTGTAGAGCGCTGGCATTGCCGAAACCGGTCACGGATCCCGTCACGCTGGTCTGGTCTGAGCTGAGGGTGGAATCCGAAACCGGATTCCATAGCTGGGCAGCAAGGGGAAGGCTGGGGTCGAAGGCACCGAGCACGAGATTCGCCTGGTTGGCCCCAATGGACGGCACCGGCAGCGTGAGCTTGGCCACCTGTTGAAAGAGGCCGGCGGAGGGGACCGAGATTTCGAACACCGGGCCGTAAGCACCGGCGTGATCGATGCCGGGAAGCTCGAGCAGGGTGACCAGCGTCGAACCACGGAATGTGCCGGCTCCGATGGTAAGCGTCGCCCCGTCAAGCGTGAGCTCAGCCGCCTTCTGATCGACGGTCTGTTTGATCGAAGGGAATCCCGCATCGGGGACCACGTCCGCGTGCGCATCTGCTCCGGCATCCGAGCCCGCGTCTGTGCCCGCGTCTGTGCTTGCGTCCCTGCTCGCGTCTGGACCAGCGTCCGGGTCCGTGGGGGGGCCTGCCTCTGAACCAGGGGGCGGCCCGGGGTCAACATCCACCGCATCGCTCGCGTCCTCTGAGACACTTGAACGAGAGAAAAGGCCCTGTCCGCATCCGAGCAAGAGCGTTGCCGTCACGCCAAGCAGGGTGGCAGTCGGTCTGGGACGGGCGCGCGACAACATCGGCCCTAGTTTACGACGTAATGGGCGAGGGTCTGCAAGCCCATACGTTGTCTCCGTCACATTGGGTCCAATGTGGCCCTGGCAGCCGGCCGTGCTTGACGTGTAGGTGGCGCCGTGCTCCGATCGAACCTCGCCGAAGAATGGTCCAACGTGCAGCTCGACAACACGGTCGAAGTCGAAACTCCAGAACACGTGCGGTTTCGCTTTCACGTGGCGGGTCCAACCCGTCGCGCCTGGGCGTATCTTATCGACCTGCTGATTCGCATCGCGGCTTTGCTGCTGATCGAAATCGTCATGGTGCTCGCGACCGGGCAGCACTTGCGCTCGTCGAAGGCCATCGTTAGCGGCGGGACACTTCTGTCCTTGTTTCTCCTTGAATGGGGCTATTTCGTCGCTTTCGAGGCGGGCTGGAACGGCACGACGCCCGGCAAGCGGGCACTCAAGCTGCGCGTAGTCAAGGCGGGCGGCTATCCTCTGTCTTTTGCTGACGCAGTTCTTCGCAACCTCTTGCGCACGGCGGACTTTCTTCCGGTGGGGTATTTGCTCGGGCTGTTGGTGATGAGTTGGGACGGCCGCTTTACGCGCCTTGGCGATCGCGCCACGGGAACCATGGTCGTGATCGAGGACCCGGTTCGGGCGGCGCCGCCGATCACCCTGGATCCACCGGCGACGCCCGCCGAGCTTGAAGGCTTGGCCCACCGCGTGGTTTTGAGCTCGCCCGAGCGCGAGGCCATTGAGTTGCTTTTGCGCAGGCGCGACCTTTCGCCGGCGCGACGGAGCGAACTGGCGGAGACCATCGCGCCGCTCTTCGCGCGACGCCTGGCCACGAAGCCCGGCGACCCAGTTCGTTTTCTGGCGCTGCTCTACTTTGTCGCCGTCGGAAGCCACGCCCCGGCGGCCAGGACGCAAGCCGGAGCGCAAACGTGAATCGCACGCAGGACGAATTCGTGGCCGCGCGCAAACCGGCCTGGGACGAGCTCGATACCTTGCTCGCGAAAGAGTCGCTCTTGTACAAGCTGCCGCCAGCCTCGATTTCGCGTGCTGCGAGCCTTTACCGCGAGATCTGTTCCGACCTCATGCGGGCACGATCGGCGGGCTATTCGCCGGAGGTGAGCGACCTGCTCGATTCTTTGGCCGCGCGCACCTGCGCGGCGATGTACAGCGCGCCGCCGTACCGCCTGGCCGGACTGCGCCGTCTGGTCACCGCCGGGTTTCCGCAAAGCGTGCGTCGTCACGCCCGGTTCATGGTCATCGCCACCGTGCTGTTCGTGCTGCCCGGCATTCTCGGTTTCGTCGGTGCGCTGAGGTCGCGCGGCTTCGCCATTCAAGTCATGTCCGAATCGATGGTGGAGCAGATGGAGAAATCCTACAGCGACCTGGGCCACGGTCGCGACGAAGGCGCGGACAGCATGATGGCCGCTTTCTACGTCTACAACAACGTCGGCATCGCGTTTCGCTGCTTCGCCACCGGCATTCTGTTCGGCCTCGGCAGCGTGTTTTTTCTCGTGTACAACGGTCTTCTCATTGGTGCGGTGGCGGGGACCGTGACTGCGGCCGGGCATGGCAGGAACCTATTCACGTTCATTGCCGGACACGGCGCGTTCGAGTTGACCGCGATTGTGATTTCCGGCGCCGCCGGCATGGTGATGGGCTACGCGCTAGTCGACACGGGCCGGCGAAGCCGGTGGGCATCTTTGCGTGCGAAATCAGGCGACTTGTTCCGCATGATTGTCGGGGCGGCCTTGATGCTGCTGGTGGCGGCCGCCATCGAAGGCTTCTGGTCGCCGTCNNTCGCAAAGCCAAACCCGAGGCCGATTCATGAATCTGCTCGAAGCCCGCGTAGCGCTGCGGCCGCGATCGATGTCGGACGTGCTCGACCTGGCCGGACCCTTCTGCATCGCCAATCGGCGCCTGATGCTCCCGCTGGCAGTCGCGACCACGGCAATCGGCGCCACGCTTGCGGCGGTTTGTCGACTTGGGCTGGCTTGGGCGTGGTGGCAGGTGTGGTTCTTGACCGCGGGCTATCTGGTTCTGACCAGCGGCCTGTTCACCCAGGCGGCGGGCGAGCTTCTGTTTCGCGAACCGAGACAGATCCACATGCGCGCCGTGGTTGGCCGGTTTGTTCGCCGTTTCCTTCCGTACCTCGTCGCCCGGATTCTGCAGTGGCTGGTGCTCGGACTGTGTGCCGTGGTCTTCGTTCCGCTTCCGATTTTTGCCTCACGCCTGCTTTTCGTCAGCGAAGCCGTGTTGCTCGAATCGGGATCGCCGGCGTCGAGCCTCACCCGTAGCACGCGGCTGGTTCTCTTTCGCAGTATTCCGTGTTTGGGGCTGGCGCTTGCGTGCGCCCTTGCGCCGTTCCTCTTTGCCATCGCTGCCGACGTGGTCGGTGACGCCGTCGTCAATATGGTTTTCGAGATGGGGCGCCCGCTGGGCTCGCTCTGGTCGGATGGCGGTTCGGGCTTTGCCGTGGTGGGGGCGCTGCTCTCGGCCCCGTTCCTTGCGAGTGCCGGCTTTCTTGGCTACATCGATTTGCGCACACGCAAGGAAGGCTGGGACATTCAACTTCGCCTCATGGCGCTTGCCGATGCCGAGGCGGAAGCTCGGAGAATTGCCTCGTGAGGAGGCTCGCCTCGCTCGTGTGGCTCGCCGCCCTGCTGGTGACGGGCACGGCATCGGCGACCGAACCTGCCGCCAGCCCGCCCGACGGTGGCATCGCCCAGTCCTGCACAGTGACGGCGTCGGCGCCCGAAGCAGTCCGCCAGGCTTTCGCTTCCAAACAGTTTCAGTTCTGCCACGAGCCCGACTATCCACTGACCCCGGCCGAAAAAGAGTGGTGCACCCTCGGCGCGGGCGACAACAGGCAGGCGTGTCCTTCTTTTCACGAGGTCTGCAACAACGACGCCACGGCCAAGCAACTCGAATGGCGCGAGCCGATTTCGATCAAGTTGCCCGAGTTTGGGCTTCCGGTTCGAATGCTGCTTTGGGTGCTCCTGGGGGCGGGGCTGGCGGTGCTGATCTTCGCGCTGGTTCGTCACTTTCTCGACCACAGGCCGAAGGAAGGCGTCGTCACCACGAACGCTGCGAGCACGGCCGAGGACGAAGCCGCAGCCGCCTTGGCCCGTCAGGTGGAGACCGATGTGCAGCGGCTGCTCGAACGCGCGCGGGCCGAAGCCGTCGCCGGCGATTTTCGCGGCGCGATTGGCGATACCTACGCGGCGCTCTTGCGACGACTCGAAGGGGCCGATCTGGTTCACATCGAACCGGACCAGACCAACGGCGACTATCTGCGAAAAGTGAAAAGCGAACGGCCGGCGATCGCCGGGCGCGTGGCTGAAGTCGTCGACGCGGTTGAGCTCGCACAGTTTGGCGAAGAGGCCCCGA
>PMLH01000343.1 GCA_003159055.1 Myxococcales bacterium | reverse complement strand
GCCATGCTGCATGCCCTGGGAAGCCTTTGGGCCGCAGGCTATTCGCCGGACTGGCCAGCACATAGACGGAGGGCGCATGGTCGAACCGTGCCTCTGCCGACCTACCCGTTCGCACGGACACGTCATTGGCTGGGGAGCAGCAAGTCGGATACGGCTCTGCCCGACGGGGCTGAAGGAAGGGCGTCGACCTGGCCCGAGCTGGCTGCCGCCGCTGAGGCTGCGGGGAACGGTGACCCCGTAGCCGACGTCAAGCGGCGGTTACGCTCGCTGCTAGTTGAGGCTTCCGGACACCCCCCCGACGCCATCGGTTCCTCCCAGACGTTCCTCGAATTGGGATTCGATTCACTCCTGCTCAACCAGGTCATCGCTTCGATCCGAAAGACCTTTGGCCTGGGTGTGTCCCTTCGACAGCTGCTCGATCAACTGTCGACGCTGGAAAGCCTCGCACGCCACATCCACAGCTCGCCAGCAGCCGGCCAGGCTGGCAACACCGCTCCCGCACAGCGCCCGACACTGGGAGCGCAGAACACGACTACGCCGCCTGTCCCAGGCGCACGCCTGGGACGAGACTCCCAAGGAAGACCAGCTTGGTTCGTCCCCGACCCCAATCGTCCCGGCAAATACTTGCAAGTGATGAGTTCATGACTGACGCCCATTCCAAAGACAGCAGGGTCGAACCCACGCTCACGCCGGTGGATTTCGACCCCTTTGCCGAGATGGCGCCGGACGCGCCCTTCGGATTGTCCGAAGCCCAGAAGGAGATCTGGGCGGTAGTGCAGATGGGGCCGGAAGCTTCGTGTGCGTACAACCAGTGCTTCGCGCTGACTCTCCGGGGTGAGGCCTCCCTGGACGCGCTCACGGCTGCGGTTCAGAAGATCTTTGCGCGGCACGATGCGCTGCGGACCCAATTTGATGCCCTCGGGGAGACCCAGACCATCCAGCCGTTTGAACCGGTCGATGTGCCAATACTGGACCTCGTCTCCGTTGGATCCCCCGACGAGCGCAGGGCCCGAGTCCAGGCCGTGTTTGCGGAAGAAGTCCGCACGCCGCTCGATCTGGTGAACGGGCCATCTGCGCGCGCACGCATCGTGGTCGAAGCGACGGATTGCCTGCATTTCGTGATAACCGCGCACCACATCATGTTCGACGGCTCGTCTTCCGTGTTGTTCTTCCGTGAGCTCGCGACGCTCTATTCAGCAGAACTGACCAATGTGGAGGGCGCGTTGCCACCCGCCACGCCTTTCCGGTTTCAGGTGGATTTCGAAGGGAGTCCGGAGGGCCACGAACGAGCGGCAGCAGCTCTCGACTATTGGCGGGCCCAGTTTGCCGACGGTGCACCTTCGCTGGAGCTCCCGACGGATCGAGCGCGTTCTCCTGTCAAGACCTACGGCGGCGCCCGTGAAGACCTGGTGCTGACGAAGGTGATGAGCCCTGACGTCACGCGGGTCGCGAGCCGCCTTGGGGCGACGTCAGTTGGCTTGCTGCTGAGCATTTTCCAGATCTTGCTTTACCGGCTCACCGGCCAAAGCGACGTGGTCGTTGGATTGCCTCTCTCGGCGCGAGATCCGAATCTGGGCGATACCCTAATGGGGCATGCAACGAACCTGCTGCCGATGCGGGCAAGCATCGACGGTCGGGCATCGTTCGCAGACTTCGTAAGAAGGACGCGGACTGCGTTGCTGGATGGCCATGATCACCAATCCCTCACGTTCGGCACTCTGGTCCAAGCGCTGAACCTGCCACGAGACATGAGCCGCACGCCCTTGGTGTCGGCCCTCTTCAACGTCGACCGCGGGCGGATTGCGCTGCCTTTTGGCAATATTCAGGGCGAAGCCGTCTCGGTAGCACGACGGAACGACTACTTCGAGCTCGAGCTACAGCTCGTGGACACCCGCCGCGAGCTGATCCTCGAACTCGCCTACGAGTCTGATCTCTTTAGTGCCGAATCTGTACGGCGTTGGCTCGGACACTATGAAGAGCTTCTGGCGGGAGCCCTGGCGAATCCCGAGACGCCTATCGACCGCCTGCCGTTGCTGCGTGAGTCCGACCGTGAGGCCCTGATGGCGTGGAACAGCACAGAAGCTGCCTACCGCCATGATGTTCCTCTGGCGCGCCTGTTTGAGGAACAGGTGAACCGGACGCCGGAGTCCATGGCAGTCACGTTCGGAAAAGAGTCCATCTGTTACCGCGACCTAAGCGCCAGAGCCAACCAGCTGGCGCACGCCTTGATCGCGCAAGGCATTGGACCCGATCATCTGGTGGGCATTTGTGTCGAGCGCTCGATCGACATGATCGTGGCCCTGCTCGCCATCGTGAAGGCGGGCGGCGCCTACGTCCCACTCGATCCGTACTATCCGCGCGACCGGCTTGCTCACATGGTGCACGATTCCGGCCTCAAGCTGATCGTGACCCGGGAAGACCTGCGCTCAGTCTTGCCGCAGTTCACCGGCCCGATCGTTTGTACTGACGATTCGGGCTGGCGGACCAATCGCACCGACAGCCCTTCAGTGTCTGTCCAACCTGCCAATCTGGCCTACGTCATTTACACCTCCGGTTCCACCGG
>PMLH01000003.1:1325-4319 GCA_003159055.1 Myxococcales bacterium | reverse complement strand
CCAGAGCAACGCGGTCGAGCTCGGTGGGAACGATCGTCAAGAAGCGCCGCGTTCCGATCGCGCGTGATTTGGGGGATCTAGGCTTCAGCGCGGTTGTTGGCCCGAATCTAGGTACGAGTTTATCAGCAGAACAGTCCCCGAAATAGGCGACGGCCCAGAGTTGATACCTCTGAGCCGCCAAGACGCCGTACAACCGGCGTCCGAAGTCTGATCAGTCATCGCACATGATCAGAGGTGGCGTCTAGTTCTTGGGGGACGGGGAGCCCCCGTGGTCGAGCTTTTCGCGCGGATTTGTCGGCTTTGCAGAAAGGAGATCTTGCTGTGTAGACCGTGCCGCAATCTGACTCGGTACTGCTCGAAGGAATGTTCACAGGAGGCTCGCCGTGAGTCGTCGAGGCGAGCGGGGGCCAAGTATCGTGCTCGGGTCAAGAGCCACTTTCGCCGACAGCGACGTTACCGCGAAAGGCGTCGCGAGGCCCAACTCGGGGTGTCGAATGTGACGCAGCAGTCGTTGTCGGCACCGTCGCCATCGGTATCAATGGTCACACGGAGTGCAGACAAGCCATCACGGTGTGTTGCGCGACTCCGCGCGGAGGTGATTATCAATGCTACCCCTGTGGATCACGATCGAGCCGAGTCCGGCGGAAGTCCGGTTGCTGCTGACCCAGCCGGCAGCAGGCCCAGCGTTGAAAGCTCGACTGCCATTGCCAGCACAAGCACGAGCGGTGCCGTTACTGCTCGAGTCATTGAGTGTCTGGTACCACCAACCTCTTCACGCTGTGCTCGATGCGGATGCCGAGGATATCCGGCTTCACCCAGAGCGCTGGGCACTGCTCGCCGGTGACCTTGCGCTGCAGCAGGTCAGTGTCGAATGGGCACGCAGACCTCAAGCTGCACGTCAGAAGGAGCGAAGTCGGTTTTTGCAAGAGTTGGGCGACTTTCGCAGCGCCCGGCAATTGCTCGGTTTCGCTAGCACGGGGCTGCCATGATTGACGAAGCCGTACGGGCTGAGATGCGTCGATTGGTACTCGGCGAAGGCTGGAAGATTTGTACCGTTGCACGACGCTTCAGCGTCCACCACACGGTGGTACGTCGAGCAGTCCTTGATAGACCCCTTGACAAGTCTCGTGTTGCGCAAACGTCAGCGCTTGAGCCCCACAAGGCCTATATCGTCGAGCGACTAGAGAAGTTTCCGCAGCTGACGGCTGCTCGACTCATGTTGGAGTTGCGCGATCGAGGCTACGTGCTCGGCATTGCAATATTGCGCCGCTACATCGCCAAAGTACGCGGGCCACGCGAGCGCAAGGCCTACTTGCGGGTCGAGGTGGGTCCCGGCGAGCAAGCCCAAGTCGACTGGGGGTCATTCGGATGGATGCGGATTGGCAACACACAGCGACCGCTGAGCTGCTTTGTGATGGTGTTGTCCTGGTCGCGCGCGTTGTTTTTCGACTTTGCGCTCGACCAACGCATGGAAACCTTCTGCGCCCTGCATCAGCGAGCCTTCGAATTCTTCGGGGGTGTTCCGCAAAAGCTGCTCTACGACAATCTCAAGACCGTCGTGTTGCACCATGTGGGCTCCATCGTGCAATTCAACCCCACGTTTCTCGCCTTTGCAGGCCAGTATCTCTTCGAGCCGACGGCTGCCCCACCGCGCTATCCGCAGGCCAAGGGCCGCGTCGAGGGGGCGATCCGCTTCCTTCGACACGCATTCTTTTACGGTAGATCATTCGATGGGATCGCCGATCTGCGTACCAAGGCCGCCCTCTGGCGTGATGAGGTCGCCAATGCTCGAATACACGCCACTACTCGCGAGCGTCCAGCAGACCGTCTACTGGTTGAGCGCACACGCCTGCGTGCGCTGCCCTCGCATCCGCCGCCTGTCGATCTGCTCGTGCCAGCTATCGTTTCCAAACAGGCCAGTGTCCGACTGGACACCAACAGCTACTCAGTCCCTGTGTCGCTAGTGGGCAGGAGCGTCTTGGTGCGTGCTGATGAGCAGACAGTGCGGGTGGTTGCCGATGGCAGNNGGTGCACAAGGTCCTCGGCGTCGCGATGCCATTGCGAATCTTGCACCAGAGTGTCGTGCCTATTTGCAGGAAGTTGCTCGTCGCCGCATCCAACTGGACAACGAGATCGGCAAACTAACCCGTCTCGTTAACCGTTACGGCACCGACGACGTGATTGAAGGCATCAGACGTGCCCTCATCGCCCGCACTTTTGGTGCTCCCTACGTACGCGCTTGCATCGACCAAGCACGTTTCGCTCGTGGCCTGGGTGAACCCCCTGAGCCTGTTGTTACTGGACACGCTGCGGCTGACGCCGTCGTCGTCGAACCCCACAATCTGGAGACCTACGATGCCCTCTTCCAAGACCCCAAAGCCCCAGAAAGCCCCGCCTCCACGTCCGCCCCGAACCAGCCTTCCAACCCCGAAGCGAGCACCTCTTGCAGAGATTCCAACGAGCCCAACGACAAGTGACCTCGCCGCCTCTCTGGCCATCAGCGATGTGCTGCGAGCTCTGGGCCTGGAGCACGCAGCAACATCACTCGATACCGTGTTGCAGAAAGCTATTACTCGCAATGAGTCCCCTTCCAGTGTGGTGGACTATCTGATGCGAGACCAACTTCGTGTGCACCTAGAGCAACGGGCCCGGGCTGCCGTTAAACGTGCCGGAATCTTCCCAATAACCAGCCTGGACATGTATGACTTCACCCGTCCCAAGTCGATCGATCGCGATATCGTCGAACGCGCAGCGACACTCGATTTTATTCGCGACCGAAGCAACGTCGTTTTCGTGGGTCCTAGCGGGGCTGGCAAAACTCACTTGGCCAACGCAATCGGCTACATCGCCTGCGTCGAAGGCTACCGCGTGCGGTTTGCTCTAGCCGCAGATCTCGTCAACGACTTGGTTGCATCCCAGACCCGCAATACGCTGAGCAAACGCCTTGCATCTTGGGCCTACTACGACCTTCTGCTGATCGACGAGCTTGGGTAT
>PMLH01000003.1:0-1306 GCA_003159055.1 Myxococcales bacterium | reverse complement strand
ACCAATCTGCCCTTCAAGGAGTGGGGCTCACTGTTCCACAATGCCGCTGCCGCAACCGCAATCGCAGACCGCCTCGTACACAAGGGCTTACTCGTGCGCATCACCGGAAAATCCAGCCGCCCCAGCCGCGAAGACCCCGATCCCGACGAAGCCGCCTATCCCACCACATCACCCAATCAACACCCACGCGGCTGCCGACCTACGGTGACCGCGTTGCGGCGTTCCATGTCGGTTACGTAGCCCATCCCAATCCACTTTCGCGCGATCGAAACGCTGCGCTTTTCGACGATCGTTCCCATTGGGAACGATGAACAACTCGCACTACCGTGGGTGGGTGGCTCCCGGAAGGGTTGCCATGCAAGAACCGCTTTAGCAGCCTGCCCCTGCCCACTTCTAGGTACCCCGAACTAGCAGATTCACTGCTAATACCACCAATGATCGTGCTTCTGCTCAACCGAGCTGAGGAGTTCCGGAGGCAACTCGATTCAGGGGCCGTTCGGAACCAGGCCGACCTAGCCCGGATGTTCTGCTTAACACGAGCCAGAGTTACTCAGCTTCTCCACCTCCTCGATCTGGAACCGAGCATCAGAGCCTATGCCAAGAGCCTGCCTCCTGGGACACCGACGAACATGGTGACGGAGCGGGGGCTACGTCTGCTGTTGAAGTTCCCTCCGTCGTATCAACTTCGAAATGAGATTGCCCCGATTTGGTGGACACCCAATCGAGGGAGTATCCTCCCCGGAGGTCCGTCATGGCAAAGCCCAGAAAACATTCAGAGGAATTCAAGCGCGAAGCCGTTCGCATGATGATGTCACGCGGTGAACGAACCATCGAAGACGTGGCGCGGTCATTGGGAATCGTGTCTAGTCTTCTTGGCAAGTGGCACACGAAGTATGCGAGTTCTGTCAAGGCAGTGCCGCGTGCTGGCAAAGAGACTGCAGAGCAGCATGAGCTGCGAGAGCTTAGGAAGAAGGTTCGTGAACTGGAGATGGAGCGCGACATCCTAAAAAAAGCGACGGCCTTCTTCGCAAAGCAGAACTCCTAAGGTTCGAGTTCATCTTTGTGGAGAAGGCCTTCTTCCCAGTTACGGTACTTTGCCGAGTGCTCCAAGTTTCTCGAAGTGGTTACTACGCATGGCTGAAGCGCCCCGTGTGTCTTCGTAAGCTTGAGGATGAAAAGATCAGTACCGAAATACGCGAGCTTCACGAAGAAAGCCGACAGACTTACGGCAGCCCTCGCATTCAAGTGGTCTTGCGCCAGGCCGGTCATGCTCATGGCCGCCACCGCATCGCCCGCTTAATGCGCC
>PMLH01000337.1:5194-5314 GCA_003159055.1 Myxococcales bacterium | reverse complement strand
CCCATGAAAATGCTCGGTGAAGACTGGGAAATTGCCCTCGGGGTCGCGTATGCCGGTGTGATGGTGGTTGGACATCGCAGCCGAAAATGTGATCTTCACTTTTGCGCGAAGCGCGGCCAG
>PMLH01000337.1:240-5143 GCA_003159055.1 Myxococcales bacterium | reverse complement strand
AAGTACCCTCGGACCGGATTCGGAGCAATTCCGTGGCTACAGGATGCGATCCAGGATTTCGGCGGCCGATTTCACCAGGTCGTAGCACTTGGTTTCGAACACGCCTGCGGCTTGCGCCTTGGCCATGTTTTCGGGAACGCCGATGTTCATGCCCAGCAGCTCTTCGCACACGCACGAGCCGTTCTGCTTCTTGAACTCGTCCATAAACTGCCGGCCGGGGCGCGCTGCTAGGTGCCATCAGAGTCCTGATTGAGATCTGCTTCAGCCTGTCTCGGCAAAGATGAGAGGCGGGCTGAACGGAGCCATCATCCAAGCACGGCGGCCAACACCTGACGGAGGCAGGCTTGGTCATCGGCATGCAGCTTGCCGAGCTGGCGGAGGACCAGGCTGGTCTCGATGGTGGTGAACAGGGGCTTGATGACGGACGGCTTGAGCAGGCCAGCCGCTTGCCAGTGCACGACGGCGACCTCGCCCACAGTGGGTGCTGGGCGGACTTGGCTGGTGATGGCCATCAAGATGAGGTCAGGCCGCTCGCGCTGGTATGCCTCGGAGCTGACGACGACAGCGGGGCGCTTCTTGGTGGCGGTTTGATCGGTGAAGGGAAAGGGAACGACGATGACGTCTCCGAAGCGGTAGGGCATGTTGCTATCGATTTTCAGATGTCGTTGTAGACGTCGTCCTCAGGATTGTCCCAGACCTTGGCGAAGGCGGGCACGGCCGCGGCGGTGGCGGCGTGGGCCAGCTCGCGATCGGCGTTTCGCGAGGCGAGGAAGTCGACGAAATCCTCGATCTCGGCAACGCGGGCCGGTGGAAGTCTGTCGATCTTTTCAAACAGCAGGTCACGTGCGGTAGCAGGCATGGCGATCTCCTGATCCCTATGATGTCAGAGAATGAATCGGGCTGCACGCGAACATCGGCTAGCCTTGCGTCTGTACTGCTCGACGAGGGCATCGACGATTTCGACGATCTTGTCCTGGTGAGAACGCGGGAGACGTGCGGCATCCTCAAGGGCACGTTGGGCCTTCCGCAGGCCGCCCTGGCGGGGCGCAGAAATTTCCGGACAAGCCGTGGCTACAGCATGCGATCCAGGATTTCGGCGGCCGATTTCACCAAGTCGTAGCACTTGGTTGCGAACAGGCCAGCGGCTTGCGCCTTGGCCATGTTTTCAGGAACGCCGATGTTCATGCCCAGCAGCTCTTCGCACACGCACGAGCCGTTCTGCTTTTTGAACTCGTCCATGAGCTGCCGGCCGAGTTGGTAGGTCTTGGTTTTCGCATCGACCGATGCCACGTCCTCGCGGCCGTGCTTCATGGAAATCGCCATCAGCGCGCCGCTGACCGCTCCGCAGGCCCCGCCCGTGCAGGCGACACCCGCACCGAAGATCGTCCCCAACTTCAGCGCCATTTTTTCGTCGATGCGCTCGCTGTCGCGGAAGGCAACGAACAGCGCCTGGCTGCAGTTGAAACGCTGCTCATAGATGGATAATGCCTTTTCGACCTTGGTCACGCAGTGCTCCGGTTGCTTTTCGTTTTCTGGCCATGCCTCGCGACGCCGCAAGCGATGCCGCTTGCGAGGCGGCCGAGGTGAAGATTTTCCCGTGGTGCGATGGGCAATTAGAGAATTCCAGACCGTATTCCCCATATCATCGCTCGCCTTACCGGTCTAGCGGCAAGGTAAATGATCGCTATGGCGCCATGGCAGTGGACAAGGCATGGTTTTTCCAGGTACCGTGCGCGGGAAATTTCGCAGCGGCATCCGTGAAGATGTTCCAGGAACAGCGAAACCGGTCCACAAGGAAGTCGCATCCGACCACCCCGGCAGCTATTGCCGGCGAGGGTGATGTGTGTCACCGGATGCCTGAAGGGGACGAGTCATGAGCAACATCGGGGCATCCATCGCTCCGTCGGGAAACGGGAAGGCGGGCGCGGCGGGAAGTGAGCGCGTCGTCGTCGCGTTCGTGTGTGAAAACGCGGGCCGCGCCGGCGTGACTCCCTCGTCGGGGATTCGCCATCGACCGACCACGCCGGACTTCGGCTGGCCGTTCCCTGTCAAGGAAGTCGTGGTTCCGTGCGCTGGCCGTCTGCAGCCCGAGCACTTCCTGAAAGCGTTCGAGGACGGCGCCGACGCCATCGGCGTGATCTGCTGCGAAGAGGGCAATTGCCACCACCTCGAAGGCAACCGTCGCTGCAGCCGACGCCTGGACCACGTGGGCGGCATCCTCAAGCAGATCGGTCTCGGCGGGAACCGACTGAAGATGTTCCAACTGCCAGGGTCGGCCAGGGAGGACATGGCGCTCGGCCTGAATCCGAACGCAGCCTCTACATTAGATCCGGCCATGAGCCGCAAGGTCGCGGCGGTGCGCGAGGCCTTCGTCGCGCATCTTGCAACCGTTTCGCCCAACCCCATGCGCACGGGCGCACTGCCCGACGCCTCACCCTACGAAGTGGAAAGCGACGATGACAGCGACGAATAGATTGGCCGAGAAACTGGGTAGCGGAAAGCTGGCGCTGACCGCGGCCTGCTTGCCACCGCATGATGCCGATCCGGCGTCGGTGAAGAAGCTCGCGGCCTGCTTCCCGTCGTCGCTCGACGGCGTGGTGGTGGCCGACAACCCGAACAAGTTGCGCGGCTCCGCTTTGGCGTGCGCGGCCTTGCTCGCGGGCGAGAAGCTGGAACCCATGCTGTCGCTCATCACGCGCGACCGCAATCGCGTCGCGCTCGAGGCCGACGTGCTGGGGGCGGCGGCGCTTGGGGTCAAGAGTTTCCTGTGTCTCAACGGCGCTCACCAGACGCTGGGTGCGGGGGCGCAGGCCGCGGCCGCCTTCGACATCGACGCCATCCAACTTTGCCAGTCGCTGGCCAAGATGACCACGCAAGGGGTGGACTTCGACGGCAACAAGCTGTCGTCTGTGCCCAAATTCGGTATTGCAGCTGCTGTTCACCCGTTCATGAAGCCGGTCGAGTTGTCGGTGTTGCAGGCCAAGAAGAAGATCGCGGCGGGCGCGCAGATCCTGATGACTGATGCCATCTTCGACGTGCCGGCCTTCGAGGCGTGGATGAAGGCCATGCGGGCTGCCGGGCTAGACTCCAAGGCCGCCATTATTGCCAGCGTGCTGCCGCTCACCAGCGTGGCGCAGGCCGAGGCGCTGCGCGAGCGTTCGGGCTTTCCGCCCATCGGCGACGCCATCATGGCTCGTCTGAAGAGCGGCGATGCGACCCAAGCCGGCATTGCCATCGTCGCCGAGATCGCCGCCAAGGTGAAGGCCATTCCTGGCGTGCGGGGGATTCACATCATCAGCATCGGCTGCGAGCAGCTGGTTCCGAAAATTATCCAGGAGGCGCGTCTGGCGTAAGCCGGGCGAAAGCACGAATGCCGGAGAAGTATCATATCAAGGCTGCGGCGACGCCCGGGCGCTTTCGGCGTGTGGGCAAGTTCGGCAGCGTGGATTGGCGCGAGGACTGCTCGCGCTGCACAAACTGCGTGAAACCGCGCTGCATTTACGACACCTACAAGAAGGAAGCCGCCTACAATCGCGATCCCTCGACGTCGGTCATACCGCTGTACGAATGTCGCGGCTGTCTGTCGTGCGTGCAGGGCTGCACCAAGGGCTTGCTCGGCATTTCCCTCAATCCCGAGTACCTCGCGCTGGGTGACGAGTATTGGCGGCCGGACATTCTAGCCACCACCTGGAACCAGGCCGACAGCGGTCGCATCCCGGTCTCGGGCGCTGGCTATCGCGGACGCTTCAACGGCCCCGGCTTCGACGGCATCTGGACCGATATGTCGGAAATCGTTCGTCCGACCCGCGACGGTATCCACGGGCGCGAGTACATCAGCACGTCGGTCGACATCGGGAGCAAGCCGATGCGATTGTCGTTCTCGCCCGACGGAAAACTGGTGGGCGAGACCACCGCACTGATTGATCTGCCGGTGCCGCTGATTCTCGACATTGCCCCGTGGGAGATTGCAGGCAAGACGCTGTCGAGGGTACGTCTGGCCGCTGCGAAAGCGCTGAAGACGCTGGCGGTAGCCCCGGCGGCCGAGGTTGCGGGCGCGCCCGCGGACCAGTTGCCGCATTTCGTGCCGCTGATCGGCGCCGACGGGCTTGGTGCCGCCGAGCTGCTGCTGCGCCAGGTGCGCATGGCGGAATTCGTCGAGGGGCCCCAGGCGCTCGACCTGGTCAAGAAGGCGAAGGCAATCAACCCGGCGCTCACCTGCGTGCTGCGCATGCCGATGCAGTCCTCGGTCGCCGAACGCATCCAGGCTGCCAACAAGGCCGGCGTGAAGGTGTTCCAATTGTGCGCGGATCTGCACGGTCGCGAAATCGGCGCCGAGAATCCCCGTCACCTCAAGGACGTGTTGCGCGAGATCCACACCAGCCTGGTCAAGGCTGGCATGCGCGATGAGGTCACGCTGATTGTCTCGGGCGGCATCGCGCTGGCCGAGCACATGGCCAAGACCATCATCTGCGGTGCGGACTTGATCGCGGTTGACACGGCCCTGCTGGTCTCGCTGGGGTGCCGCGTTTGCCGAGGGGCAACTGGGCAAACCCACGTCGAGCATTGTGCCGCCGAGGCTGACGACCTGGATCCGGCGTATGCGGCGCAGAGAATGGTCAATCTAATGAGCGCGTGGCACTCGCAGTTGATCGAGGTGCTGGGCGCGATGGGCATCCGCGAGGTTCGCCGCCTGCGCGGCGAAGTCGGGCGTGCCATTTTCATGGAAGACATTGAACGGGAGGCCTTCGGTGACCTTGCCTGCAAGTAACACGCAATCCGCAGTGGCTGCCGAGGCGATTATCTCTCCGGGCGGCGAACCGCAAGTCTCCGTCGAGCGCACGGTGCGGCCGATGCCGGACCGCTATCGCAACGCCCTCGGCAAATACAAGATCAACCGCTCGGC
>PMLH01000337.1:0-151 GCA_003159055.1 Myxococcales bacterium | reverse complement strand
GCTGTCGATGGCGCGCAATCCGACCGTTGATGGCATGGGCGACCCGCGTTGGACGTCGGATTTGATCCTGTCGACCTGGCACATGGCCGAGACCGGTCACGCCCCGAGCGCCGGGCTCGAACATCGCGTGGGCGAATCGGGCGGCGGCTTC
>PMLH01000401.1 GCA_003159055.1 Myxococcales bacterium | reverse complement strand
TCTTGCGGCGAGCAACCTCGGGGGAAACTCTTGGGACAAGGCCGGGCCAATTTGGTACAAGGCACTCTCTCTTCTGACCTTCCGGGCCACCTTCGCCGATGCCAAAGCTGCCACCATCGCCGCCGCGAAGGCTCTCTACGGCGACGCCGAAGTCAAGGCGGTCACTGCTGCTTGGAACGAAGTCGGCGTATGATCCCAAGTCCATGAGGATAAGACTGCGTAAGCATGGTGGTGGCTTTGCCGGCAAGGCCGGTGATGTCGCCTATGAAGTCGACACCGACGCCCTTCTTGNNGAGTTTCATCTCGATGCGGTCGACGAGTCGATGCAAGAGCTCGTGAGCTGGATCCAGGACGAAATCGCTCCTAAAAGTACCTTCAAACCCAAATGACCTCAGGTAGCCCTCCTGGGCTCGTGCTTCAGGGTCGACCTTCGCCGGGTCAGCCTTCGATCCGGCAGTTCGATAGGGTTCCGACCTCGATCTCTTGGGGGGCAGACCACGTGCCGCCGTCGACCCAGCGTGTGCGCACGCCAGCGAGCGTGCCGATAACTCGTAGCTGGCAATCGGCCGTGAAGCGTTTGAGTTGCTCGCGGGGTTTGTCGGGCAACTCGGACTGGTAGCGGGCTCGGATCGCGGGGTTGTAGAAGAGACCCGGGACAAGATACAGGCGGCGGTCTATCGTGTAGACGGGCTGCAGTTTGTATTGTTCCTCGCCTTGCCAAAGGGCGGTCTCGTCCGTGAATCCACAATGGAAGCTCTGGATGCCCGTCTGAGACGTGCAGTCCAGATCGGTACGGTCCGAAGTCACCAACGTGATGTCCGCTGACGGCATGAGGTGATAGACCGTGACTTTCTCGGGCGGAACGCTGGCGAAAGAGAAGGGCAACGGCCCCCAAACTGAGGCGTAGAAACCAGCGCCAACCTCCCGGCTGAGCGTCGTTACCCATCGCGGGCCTTCGACCGACAACGTTTCCATCGAGTCGACCTGTGAACTGCGCGGCGGTTCAACGTTGGTGTTGTTGACCGGATTTGCCAGCGAGTCGCCCGATTTGGGCTGCAAGCGCCCATTGATGACTGCCTTGGCATCTTTTCCAAACCCTTCGAGGTAGTACTGGAAGCCCCAATGCCCACCAAACCACAGCGTCCCCTGTTTTCGCCCCAACGTCGTGTAGCTTCGGCGAGCACTCTCTCGGACGGCTTTGGCCAACAGAAAGTCGCCTCTTGCCACACTCAGTGCGACGATCGCGGCAGTCAGCAATGAGAGCCGTATGCCCCAGCGGCGCAAAGGGCGGTCTGGAAGGCCGACCTCGGACAGTCGCCTCGCGAGCAGAATCCCGACGGCAGGTGCCATGGGCAATATCGACCGAGCGTTGACAGTCCAGTTCACGAAGCCGGCAAAGAGAAACGTTCCGAGTGTCCACAAGGCCAGCAGGCACGAGGAGGCGTCACGCCAGCGCCACGCAGCTCCAGCTGCCAGCGCCAGGACGCTGGCTCCGCCGACGACCCAGAGGAGCATCTGCGTTTCGAGCAACCATCGCGAGTTGCCCGCACCGCCCAAGCCCGCCAATGCATGTTCCTTGAAGATGGCGATGGCAGCAAGACCCCCAAGCAGGAGAAACCCAGCCAGCACGCGAGACCGCCAGAGCCAGCACGTGAGCAGGGGGACCACCGCAAGGCAACCGCCGGTGAACGCAAGAGCCGTCAGCACGACGGCGGTCGTGGCGATTCCTGCATTCCTCCGCACTTCAGAAGCGTACTCACCTGCATCCGACAACAGGCCTTTCCCGTAGAGCGCGTGGCCGGCCCACTGATAGACGGCCAGGACCGCAAGGGGAATCAGAAGCATTCCCGCCCAGCGTCCCAACCGTCGCTTAAGGACAAGGCCGTAGGTGAACAGCAGCGGAACAAGACAGATGCCGAAGTATTTTGTCAGCGCAGCCAAGGCGATCAGTA
Organism: Myxococcales bacterium; assembly: GCA_003159055.1. The sequence goes on along the minus strand of PMLH01000401.1, from coordinate 12,341 downwards.
GAGCCGCGGCGCCGAGGCGCCAGGGACCGCCCTTATCCATGCCCTCAATCCACAATACGATAGCCCACACCCAGAACGCCAGCATCAATGTGTCGCACATCACAGTGGTGCCGGAAACCAGACAGACCGGCGCGAACAGTGTGGCGTACGCTGCAAGAAGTGGCCGCTGACACAAACGACGGGCTAGCCGAAAGGTTCCCAGAATCGCCGCAACGGCGGGCAGCAGGAAGGCAAAGTGCAGGGCCATCTCACCCCAGCCCAGGATGGCCGCAGCCGCGGCCAGAAAGTAGCAAGCCAGCGGCGGGTTCTTGGTGACCTCCCACATGGGCGACTCGTAGCCGTACCAGTTCAAGTCGAATCCATAGGGATTGGCCGGGTGGGCTTGGATCTGACGGGCCGTCCACAAGAACAGTGGATCGTCGATGTTGAACGACTTTGCGAGGAACGGCCCCAGGGCTGCCAATACCGCCAGCGTCAATATTAGTCGGGGCCTGGAGGTGAGCCACCGGTGTGTCCGTCCCGTCCATCTGCCATCGATACTTCGTTCTTGCGTTGTAATGCTGGACTGTGCCAATCGGTTCCTGTTTGTTCGAGAAGGTTCTTCGCTGGGATCACATACTGGGCGTCTGACGGCTAGCTGAGCTCGCAACGGCCGGCATTGCAGTAGACCGTCGACGAGGCGGGGCAATCAGGGAGACTGAGCCCGGTGGGACAGCTGGCACAATTGGCGTCTGCGTACTTGCCGGTCTGGTAGGCGAACCCTCCCGACCAATCGCCCTTCATTGGCAATTGACAGATGACTCCGCAAGTCTCGTAGAAAGTAACGTACTCACAATCGGCATCAGTCTGACACACCCGATACGTAGGAATCATGCTCGCTACCAGGTCCAGCCATCCCGCTGTCCCGGCAATGCATCGAGCGTCGGCCTTGGCCAGGTCCTTGAGCAGGACGATGGTCACGTCAGGTGGGAGGGGAGGACCGTCGGGCTTTGTAGCCGCGTCGCCACTTTTGGATGAAGACACCATCAATCCGTCATGTTGACAGGCTGGTGTTGAGACCGACAGCAGGAAGAGCAGCATGCCCTTTCTGACAGTTTCGGAGTTTATCATCGCCGATTTTTACCACAGCTCTGCTTTGACCACGACATCGGAGCTGGGCGCGAGACTATGAATCCTCGCTTCTCCACTCGACGGGACGGGGAGATAATGGGCGCCGAACAAGGAGGCGCCCCATGGTCGGAAGCACGAGCGAGAATCCGCGAAGCTGGAAGCGAAGAGTGGTGTTGGTCGCCGGTCTCCTGGTGGTTGCTGCCGCGGTGGTCATTGGGTTCAGCGAGCGGAGGATCGCGCCCAGGCGCAGCGAGCCGCTGCAGGCGCGGGTAGAGCTGGCCGCGGGCGAGGTCTCGGTGGCTCGCGGAGGCGCGCCGGTGCGGGTGGCTTCGGGCGCGGCGGTTCTGGCGGGCGCGCGGGTCGCGGCGGGGAAGGGCGCGCGGGCGCTGCTGCGGTTGTCCGACGGCTCGGCCCTGTTTCTGCGTGGTGGGACCGCCATCGAGCTGCGCGCTGACGGCGCATCGCTGGTGGAGGGCGAAGCCTGGCTGGAGGTCCCGGTGGTGGATCGCAAGCCGGGCGTGCTGACCCTGGGCGAGGTCACCGTATCGGCCGCGGAGAGCGGGCTGTCTCTCCAGCGCAGCGCGGGTGAGGTCAGCGTGTACGTGGCGCGCGGGCTGGCCCATGTGAGCGCACCGGGTGGTCGGGTCGAGGTGCGCGCTGGCGAGCGCGCGACCGTCAAAGCCGGCGCGGCGCCGACGGTGGCACCGGTGGCCTACTGGGAGGATTGGACCGGCGGCATGGCCGACCAGCGACTGGCCGGCGGCGGGGCGGGCGCGGGCCGGATCTACGGCGTGGATTTCGGCGCGCCCCGGAGCGCGGCGCGGCCGCTCGAAGTCCCTCGCCAGGCAGTGCGCGTGACCGTCCAGTCGGGCATTGCCGAGACGGAGGTCGACCAGACGTTCTTCAACCCCGGTGAGCGCGAGGTCGAGGGCTGGTACNNGGCCGCGCGCCAGTACGGGGCCGCGGCGCAGGCTGGCTACGAGCCGGCGCTGCTGGAATGGATCGACGGCCGCAGCTACCGCGCGCGCATCTACCCGGTGCTCGCGGGCGGCACGCGCCGGGTGGTCATGCGCTACCTGCAGATGCTCCCACTGGCCGACGGTCGACTGCGCTACCATTTCCCCATGCGCGCCGATCCGCCGGTGCGCATCGGCGAGTTTTCACTGACCGTGGATCTTGGCAAGCCCGGCCGGGCCATGGACCTGTCGACTCTCGAGGACGCGCGTATCGAGGATGGCGGCGAGAGGGTCACCATGCGCCGCTCGGGCTTCACCCCGCAGGCTGACTTCCTGCTCGAGGCGCGGCTGCACGACCTGCCACCCCCGGTGCGCGTGGCGCGTTTTTCGGCCGGGGCCGAGAGCGCGGACTTCGTGATGCTCCGCTATGTGCCGGACCTGGAATTCGCTGCTGCCCCGAAGCAGCCCGGCGCGGTGGTGGTCGTTGTGGACACCTCGGCCGGCAGCGACGATTCCACGCGCCAGCTCGAGGTCGCGACGGCGGAGGCCATCCTGCGCGCCCTTTCCGACGACGATCGGTTTGCCCTGATGGCGCTCGACGTGCGTCCCAAGGTGCTGCATCCCGCGACCGGGCTGGCCCCCGCCACCGAGGCCGAGGTGGGCAAGGCGCGTGAATTGCTTGCCGCGCACCCGCCGGGCGGCGCGACCGATCTGGGCGCCCTGTTCGACGTTGCCCTGGCCCGCCTGCACGGCGCCGAACAGCCCGCCGTGATCTACATCGGCGACGGCCTCGCCACCTCGGGCGAGATCGGCGGCCAGCGCTTGCAGGCGGCCCTGCGGCGCAGCCTGGCTACCTCGCGTGCGCGCCTCTTCACCGTCGCGGTGGGGGGAGAGGCCAACCACGGTTTCCTCGATGCCCTGGCCCATGCGGGCGGCGGCCGCAGCTTGCGCGTGGGCACTGCCGAGGAGGCGGGCAGTCGCGCCCTTGAACTGGTGGCCGCACTGAAGACGCCCACCGTGACCGACTTCGAGCTGGACGCGGGCGCGGGCCTCGACGAGGTCTTCACCTCGGCCGATGGCAAGGTTTCATGGGGCGGCGAGCTCACGCTTCTGGCGCGCTCGCACCACGACCTGCCCAGCAAGGTCAAGGTGAAGGGCCGCCTCGGGGGACAGGCCTTCGAAAAGAGCTACAGCGTGCAGGAAGAAAAGGAATCGGTGGCGGCCTTGGTGCCGCGTTTCTGGGCCGCGGCCGCCATGAACAAGATCCTGGGCGAGGTGGGCGGAGCCGACGAGCAGCGCGGAATCCTGGTCAAGCTGGGGCTCGACTACGGCCTGATGACACCGTTCACGAGCTTCCTCGCCCTCGAAAGCGAGCAGGCCTATGCGGCACAAGGGATCGAGCGCAAGCACCAGCCGGGCAGCGGACGTTTGGTGGAAAAGCAATCCGAGTCGGCCGACAAGGATCGTTTCGTCGCCATGCAGGTCAAAGGAGAAGCGAAGGCGGCGCAAGCACCGTTGCGGATGGTCCAGGGGGCGGCCTCGGAACCGATGCCTGTGGCTGCCGCGGCCCCAGCGCCCGCGCCAGCTGCACCGCCCGCGCCACCCCCCGGGGCTCGCGCGGAGGAGGAGGGCGATGCTCTTGCGGGCCTGGGTGGGCTCGTCGGGTTGAGAGGAATCGTCGCGCAGGACGGGAAGCGGCAGAGACGAGCCTCGGTCGCAGCTGACGACCTGCACAGCCCAGCGACGAGCACTTCAGAATCGTATGGAATTCACGGGCGAGGCCAGACCCTCAAGAAGGCCGCCCCCGTCGGTGTGCCGCTGCCAGAATTGGCACGTGGGCCATCCACCATCGCGGCCGTGATCCCGGCGGCGTGCAGCGACACCAGCGAGCGGCCCCTTTTCGAGCGCGCCTTGCTGTGGGAAAAGCGTCTGCGCACGGCCACCGCGCCCGGCGAGCTGGCCGACCGCTACCGCGCCGCCATGGCCGCCTGTGAGCTTTCCGACTGGCGGTCCGAGGGGCTGTTTCTGCGCCTGCTGGCCAACCACATCGAGACCGAGGCAGCGGTGGCCGAGGTCTTTGCCTTCCTGGCCCCGCGGCCCGAGGCGCGCTTCTATCTGGCGCGCGTGCTCTTGCGCCGCAACGCCGGCGACGCGTTGGCGAGTGCCATCGAGCAGCGCCTGTTCGGCGCGCGCGTGGCCTGGGACAAGGTCGACCTGGAGCTGTCATCCGTCGCCAATCTGGACGTGCGGGTCTTGCGTCTGAAGGACTACGTGGCGCGTGCGCCCGACGATCCCGCGGGCTCTGTGCGGCTGGTGAAGCTGCTGGCGCGGGCCGGGAAGGCGGACGAGGCCCTGCTGTTTTCGCGCAAGCTGAAGTCCGCCGGCCTGCTGACCCCGCGCCTGGTGCTGGCGCTCGGGGATCTGCAAGCCGATGCCGGCCAGACTGACGAGGCGATTCGCACCTACTCCGAGATCGTGGAGTTCGATCCGCGCAACCTGACCGCCCGTCAGTTGCTGGGCGACGTGTTTCTGGGCCACGGCTGGTACGACCTGGCGTACGCGCAGTACCAGACGCTGGCCGAGATGGCGCCTGAAAACCCGATTGCCGAGCTGCGCCTCGCCGCCGCGGCAGGCGGCGCCGGCCGCACCGACGAGGCTCTGCGTATCGTGCGCAAGGTAGCGCGCGCGCCGGGCAGTCCGGGGCCGCACGATCCACGCCTATTTGCCCGCTTGGCCGCGGCCACGCTCATGGCGCGCCTGCTGGCCGAGCCGCCGAAAGAGGTCGATGCGCGCCGTCTGGCCGAGAGCATGAGCCGCGACCTAGCCGAGCTGCAGCTTTTCCAAGGCCCGGGCACCCTGGTGATTCTGTCTTGGCAGGACCTGACCGCCGATCTCATCTTGACGACACGGGCTGGCGGCAAGGGCGAGCCCCTGGCCGGCGACGCCACCGACGCGGCCGCGGTCGGGCTCTCCGCCCTGCTGTTGCCGGCGGGCAAGCAGCAGCCCATCCAGGCCCACCTGCGCAGCGCCCCTGCGGGCAAGGCGCTGGCGCTGTTCGTGGTCACCCTCGAGCACGACGGCCGCGGTTTTCGGGCCAGCCTGAAACGGATGGAGCTCGCCGCCGGGCAAACCGACCTCGGCCTGTAGGTTGCCCGCGGGTGGAGCCGCTGGGGGCACTGGACCGCGCGAGGTCGGTGTTCAGTGCGCGTCTATAATCTCGATGTTTTTTCCCTGACGCAAGCGCGGGCAGAGGGCCCCGCGAACGACGCTAGCATCAGGGAGGACCTGCTTGTGGTCGATGATCTGGAAGAGGTGCAGGCCGCCGTCGCCGGGAACGACCGGCGACAGCCCCCCGGGTGGAAGATCGTGCGCCTCTGCGGGCACGACATCGTAGGGGTACTCTTCGTGATCGCCAATGTGCCAGGCTGTCCCGGAAATGCCCAACTTCGGGTAGCCGGATGGAATGGTATCCCCGGCCGCAACCAGCTGGCGCAACCGATCGATGGCTGCACGTTGAGCGGCCTGCGCCTTCTTCGCTTTCACGTCCTTCACCCACGCGTGGTTGACGAGCAGAACATGCGCGTTTGGGGGAACGTCCAGCGCGAGCTTCCGGGCGACCGCGAGCTCGGCCGCGGCTCGTGCCTCAGGGGCCAGGGCCCCGGGCGCCAAGCTGATCCCGTTGTCACTGGCGGCGGCTCGCAGCAGGGTTAGGTCGATCAGATCGTCTAGGGCCTCCGCGCGGGCAAGCCCCGATCGGGCTTGGTAGGCGTCGAGGTCACGGGCCAGAACCGGGTGGCCGTCGATGCGAGCGACGGCAGGCGCTGCCTCGGTCGAGGGTGGGCTAGCAGTCGGGCTGGCTGCGGGAATCAAAGGCATGGTTGGCCCGGGGTTGGCGGACCTTTCCGCCTGCGGGGCCGCGCAGGCTCCCAGAAGGAAAGAAGCGAGCAATGAACCTCGACGAAGACTATTGGGTTGCATGGTGGCGGCAGACTATCGCACGTCCGCGTGGTGCGCACCATCGTCCGGTGTGCTTCAGCCCAATCGGTACCAACGCCGGGCGGATGCCCATGCTACCCTTGATCCTGTCACCCGGATGGAGTCATCAAAATGCGCACGAATCGACAGCGACTTGCTTGCCTGGCTTACGCCATCGCGGGTTTTGCGGTGGCCGTGTGTTCGTGCAGCCCGACTGCAGCCCAGAGTTCTGCCGGTCAAAGTGGAAACGGCGGCGGCGGTGGTTCGGGGACAATTGATTCAGGAACTCCCGCGGGCGTGAGCCAGGAAGGCGGGACATGTGCGACGGCGAACACTCTGAGGTGTGGTCTGGACGTGACTGGCAGAGCGTCCAACGCCGTTCTGTTGTGCAGCGGGGCGATATTCTCAAAGGTCTTTCAGTGTCCGGGGCTTGAGGCCTGCGCCAACATCCAAGGCCACGATCAAGTCAGGTGCGGCGGCAGTGGCAGCGGCGCTTCTGGCGACGGCACCTACTTTGCCGCGACCGACCTGCCTTGCGTCACCGAAGGGGCGCAGAGCTGCAGTTTCGACCAGACGACCGTTCTCCGATGCAGCAAGGGAAGCTGGGCCACGGCCGTGCATTGCGCCCCTTCGGCGTGCCAGAATCTTCCCATCGGCGACGGCACTAGCTGTTCCGGAACATGGTGCGCCAATTGTGGCTATACAATGGGGGACATGTGCGATTTCAGCGCCGGCGGCGTCTTATGTTCCACGGATCTGGGCGCAATTGTCCAGTGCACCGACGGCCAAGTTACGCTTTATGAGACCTGCAGTCCGAAGACCTGCGCGCGCACGTCGGCCGCCGTCCCTTCGATTGCCTGCATGTAGTCGGAACTCAGGGGCCGAACGGGTCGACGAAATCGGTGTCGGCTTTCGCCGCTCTTGGTGGCCTGTGATTGCTCGTCGGGCGGGGCGGAGCGAAGGGGTCGATCGAATCGGCGACTTGCGAATCATCGACTTGTCGTCTGGCCTTTGCTGGAAGGTTCTTGATCGGTCGACGATGGGGCGTGGCCGCGCCGTCGAAGGTCGTCCTCTTGGACCTTGATTCACGGGTGGCTGGAACAGGAACCTCCGGCGCGGGCGGCTGGGGTATTGGGGCGGCCGCTACGACGGGTGGCGCTGCCTTTGCGGACGTGGCGACGTTCGGTGCGGCCGCCACGGGCAGCGCAGCGGCTTTCGCGGATTGGTTCCATCGCAGCGGTACCAGAATTGCGGCCACAAGAACGAGCAACAGCGCCGACAGGGTGTGGACCGGCTTGACTCTTCGCCAGAACGAGACGCTGGGCGCAGACTCGACCTCGTCGGTGCCGGTGGTGCGAGCGAAGGAGAGGGGCGGATTCAATCGCCGGCGTTCTTGCCGAGTCTGACGTCGCTCGACACAAGCCGTGCCATCCGCTGCTGGCACCGCCTCGGATGGGCGCTCGGACGCCGCGCTCGTCAAGGCGTTGGCGAAATCCCCCACCGATGGGAATCTGTCCGTCACTCTCTTCGACAAGGCCCTGCGCAGGACGGCGTCCACGCCGGGGGGCAGGTCCGGGGTTCGGTTGCCAAGCGGCTGCGGGTCGAGGTGGATGACCTGATAGAACACTGCGGACATGTCGTCGCTCGCGAAGGGGGGCCGCCCCGACAGCATCTCCCACACGATACAGGCGACGGCCCACTGGTCGGTGCGATGATCGATCTCGTCGAGCATGCCGGTGGCCTGCTCCGGCGACATGTAGTTGGGCGTGCCGATGATCGCCGACGCTTTCGTGAGCTGAGTCGTCGCGGCTCGTACCTTCGAAATGCCGAAGTCCAGAATCTTCACGAAGTCCGGTTCGCCTGGGAGCTCGACCAGGAACACGTTCGCCGGCTTAAGGTCGCGGTGAACGATACCTTGGTCATGCGCGGCGCCCAAGGCCGAGGCGACCTGCTTGGTGATGTTCACCACGGTCGGCAAGGGCAATCTGCCGAGTTGGCGGATACGATGGTCGAGGTCGATGCCTTCGAGGTGCTCCATCACCAGGTAGGGCTGGCCGTCGGGCGCCGTACCGAAATCCATCACGGTGACCAAGTGGGGATGCCGCAGGTGCGAAGCAATCTCGGCCTCTCGGCGAAAGCGGGCCAGCGCTTCCTGGTTCGAAGCCAACTCGCGGGCCATGACTTTCACCGCCACGCGCTGGTTCAAGCGCAGCTGGACCGCTTCGTACACCGCGCTCATGCCGCCTTCGGCGATGAGGCGGGTGATACGGTACGCGCCGTCCAGCGTGGTCCCGATCAGGCCCGACGCCTGGGGCTGGGGCCTGGTGGTCCCATCGACAGTATCGAACGCTTGCGCCGCACAGTGACTCATGATCATCCGCGAGAACTGCGGATGCATTGTAGTCCGCGCGGGCCATCCGCCAAAAAAACGCACTGTTTCCGGCCGGCTACTCTACTTGGTCAGCCGGCGCAGCTCGTCGAGCATCGCTTGGTGGATCTGGCCGTTGCTGGCGAGAATGCTGCCGGTTTCTGCGACGAACGGGCCGCCGGCGGGATCGCTCACTTGCCCTCCGGCGGCAAGGACGATTGCGGCACCGGCGACGAGATCCCACGACTTGATGTGGCGTTCCCAGAATCCATCGAGCCAGCCGCAAGCGACGAAACACAGATCGAGTCCAGCGGAGCCCAGACGGCGAACCCCTTGCGAGGCGCGCATGAAGGCGGCAAATTCGTCCAAGTTGTCGTGCGGGGCGTTGCGCAGGTACGGAAATCCGGTGACCAGCAAGGACCGTGACAGCGCCGCTACATCAGAAACGTGCATTGGCTTGTCGCCAAGGAACGCCCCCAGTCCGCGGCCGCCGCGAAAGGTCCACCCCAGGGCCGGGGCCGTGACCACGCCCGCGATCGGCTGGTCATTGGCCCAAAGTCCGATGGAGGTGCCGAAGACAGGAAGGCCGTGGGTGAAGTTCGTGGTTCCGTCGAGAGGGTCGACGTGCCAGGCGCGCCCGGACCGTCCGGGCTGTCCGCCCCCTTCCTCGCCGACAATGGCATCGTCGGGAAAAGCCGCGGCCAACTTGCGGATGACGAGCGCTTCGACTTTCTTGTCGAATTCGGTGACCAGATCCGTCTCGCTCGACTTGAAGCGAAACGCGGGGCGTTTGCCCCAGCCCTCGAGCAGAATGGCGGAAGCTTCGGACGCTGCCTCCCCCGCGACCGCAAGCTCTTCAGAGAGAGACGTTTCAGGTGTGGACATGGCGAGTAGCTATAGCAGGCCCTATGCTTACGCGCGTCGCTCGGCGATTCGGCCGACGGCGAGCAGAATTCCGAAGATGATCGCTTCCGGGCGCGGGGGGCAGCCGGGGATGAACACGTCCACCGGCAGGACCTCGGCCACCCCGCCCGCACTGGCGTAGCTGCGCCCGACGATGCCTCCGGAGGTTGCGCAGGCTCCAACCGCGATGACAACACGTGGATCGGGCACCGCTTCGAAGGTCCTGCGTACCGCCGTTTCCAAATTGCGGGTCACCGGCCCGGTCACGATCACGCCGTCGGCATGGCGAGGGGATGCGACGAAATCGACGCCCAATCGGCGGATGTCGTAGACCGGGTTCAAGAGCGCCGTGAGCTCCCAATCGCAGGCATTGCACGAGCCCGCGTCGAGGTGGCGCAAGGCGAGTGACCGGCCAAGGGTGCGGCGAATCTGCTTGGCGACCTCGCTGGCGGCAGGCACGGGCAAGCGTACGCCCTGGCCGCTGTCATCGGCTTCGACCTCGACCACGAGGCTTTCGCGCTTGCGCGCCGCCAGCTCGACCTGGCGGCCGAGCTCAATCGCACCGTCGGTGGACTGCTCGGCGCAGCGGCCACAGAAGATGCAGCGCCCGAGATCGATGGAATAGCGGGATTGACCTTGGCCGCGGGTGATCGCGCCAGAAGGACAGACCGATGGCGGCGGCAGCCGGTCGAGCACGCTCCCGTCGCGAACCATGGGGGCGCCGCGAAAACGCTCGGGGGGACGCGCGGGATCGTGCGGGTAGCGAATGGTTACCACGCCGGTGCGCAGACTCCTCAAGATGGCGGTCAGCATGGTGTTTCCGTGGGGTTCGTCATCGGTCGGTGCATGCGTAGCAGAGCTCGAAGCTCTTGTTGACGATGGGAAAATCCGGAATGATCGACGTCAGGGCGGCCAGCGGAACCGCGGGCCAGTTGGCATAGCTGGCCGAGCGAAGATGGTAGCGGTCGACGCGCCCCTCGGCGTCGGTGCGCAGCCAGTGGATGGCGGCGCCGCGCGGGGACTCGATGGCACACTGGCCGATCCGCCACGCTGGCAGCGCCTTGGGCATGGCAGTGGCGAAGGGCCCAGCTGGCACATTGGATAGCAAAGCATGAATAAGCCGAATCGATTCGCGTGCCTCGGCAGCGCGCAGGTTCAGCCGGGCGTGCACGTCGCCATCGGCTTCCGTCACCACGCCAACACGCACGTCCTTGCCATAGCCGGCGTGCGGATGATCGCGTCGGGCATCGCGGTCGATGCCGCAAGCGCGGGCCGCAACCCCGGTCACCCCCAAGGCGATTGCATCTTGGGCCTGCAAGGTGCCGGTGGTGTCGAGACGGTCGATCACCGAGGGGTTGTTCTCGATGCGTTCCATCAGACTGGCCAGCGATTCGGCGGTCTTGGCGGCCACCGCCGTGATCGCGCGCTCCAAGTCGGCCGTGAGATCGAGGCGAACCCCGCCCGGCGTCAGCAGCTCGCGCAGAAAGCGACTGCCGGACAGCTGTTCGCAGACCTGTTGCAGGGCCTCTTTCATGCGCGCCCCGGCCGATGTGCCGTAGTGATAGCTGGCCCCTGCTGCAATGTTGCCGATGTCGCCGACGTGGTTGTACAGGCGCTCCAACTCCAGCGCGAGCGTGCGCAACACGCGCGCCCGTGCCGGCACGTCGATGCCGGCGATCTGCTCAGCCGCTTCGCAAAAGCCGAGCCCGTGCGCGACCGAACACACCCCACACATTCGCTCGGCGACGTAGAACGCGTCGGCGATGGCCAGACCTTCGATGCGCTTTTCCAACCCGCGGTGGGTGTAGAACAGGCGCGCTTCCAAATTCAGTACCGATTCTCCGACGGTGCTGAAGCGGAAATGGCCGGGTTCGATGATGCCGGCGTGAATCGGCCCCACCGGCACCTCAAGCACGCCTTCGCCGTCGACCACCAAGTGTGGGAACTCCTCGGCGGGCTCGACCGGGGGCCGCTTGGCGGCGTCGAAGTCCTTGCGCATGGGGAACAGGTTCTTGGGCCAGCCGTCGTGAACGATCAGCGGCCTGGGATCGGGGTGCCCAGAGAATCGGATTCCGAACAGATCCTGGGCCTCACGCTCGTGCCAATTCGCGGCGGGAACCTGTGCCGCAACCGACGGCAGCTCGGGCCGGCTCGGGTCGAGCGCGGCCACCAAGGTGACGAAGCAGTCGGGCAGGGCGCCTTCGGCTCGGGTCCGGGCCGTCGGCTCGAAAACGTAGCGGACTTTCAGATCCCGGTCCGTTGCAATCTCGTCGGTCGCTACCAGGGTTGCCAGGCCCAGGCCGGCGGCACACAGCTCGGCCACCGCGCCGGGCACATCCTCCGCCTGCCGCAGTCGCAGGGTGAGATCCTGCGGACGCGGCCCATGCTCGAACCCAGCCTGGTCGGCCAGCCGTGCGGTCAGCTCGTGTTCCAGGGTTGCTTCAGCCAAGGATTGTCTCCGTCGCGCGAACCAGGATCCGATCGAGGTGCCAGGGCATGGTCACGCCAAGCAGCACCATGACCGCCGCAAGCACCAGCGCCCCAACCAGCGACGACCGCGCTTCTCGACTGTGGTCGGCATTTTTGTCCGCCTCGCCGAAGGCGATCTGTCCGACGTGGTGAATCAGGCCCGCGAAGATAATCACCACCATGGCCAGGAAGACCGCGATCATCGCGTAGTGAGCGGTGCCTAGGCCGGCTTTGATGATGATGAGCTCGCTGATAAAAATTGAGAAGGGCGGCGTTCCTGCCAGAGAGAAAGCGCCCATGAGTAGAAGCGTGGCGGCCATGGGCGCGATGTGAATGAACCCCTTCATCAGGCGCATGTCGCGCGTGCCGTAGCGGCCGATGGCGTCGCCGGCGATGAGAAACACCAAGGCCTTGGTGACGCCGTGGTTGATGACGTGCAGTAGGGCGCCGTAGGTTCCGACCTTGCCACCGAAGCCCAGCCCAAGCGCGATGATGCCGACGTGCTCGACGCTGTGATAGCCGAGCAAACGCTTGATGTCGTGTTGGGCGAGAATGAACGG